>CAKVCR010000082.1 GCA_934725835.1 uncultured Odoribacter sp. | reverse complement strand
AGTGAACAAAATGCTTGAAGTCGCAATTAGCACCCTTTCTCCGTCAGAACATCCCATAGTACATACCGACAGAGGAATACACTATAGATGGCCGGGTCGGATAGACCGAATGAACACTGCGGGTTTAACTCGTTCAATGTCAAAGAAAGGCTGTTCTTCCGACAATGCAGCTTGTGAAGGATTCCTCGGCAGATTAAAGAATGAGATGTTTTATGGGCGCTCATGGATTGATGTTTCAATCAACAGTTTTATGGATGAAATTAATAATTATATCATATGGTATAACACCAAACGTATTAAACAATCTCTGGAATATATGAGCCCGGTAGAGTACAGACATAGTCTTGGATTAGCTGTTTAAACAGTCCAAGAATATGTCCGCACCCCCGTCTCACATGAAATCCATGTGCGGTTACCTTTTAATTATTCACCCATCAAATCACAGACATCTTTTAATTTATATGTGCTTCCATTCTTCATTTCAAATAAAACATTATATCCTGTATGACATGCACAATAGTCTATAATTTCTTTATTGTAATTCAAATTCAATGTCATTGCGTCTGCCAAATCATCTATACTTTCATATAATGAGACATATGCAGCTGCCCAATCAGGTAAGGTGTTCTCTATAGCCGCTTCAAAAGCATCACCAGGAGTATAGTCTGCAAATTCATTTCTCAATACCGACTCTATTCCAGAAGCAACGAGAAGACCTGTGGTAACAACACGCTTAATAATAACACCTGCAACAGTCGATGTGAAGAAATTCGTCAAGAATACAATTCTGCATTAAAGTCTATATTTTCTCGTTTGATTTGTTTCTTGGACGACATCAGTCCGGACACTCCATACTTTTTATATTGCCGATACCATTTATATATGCTCATGCGGCTGTAACCTATTTCCCTTGATACATATTCTACATTTTCGCCAAGAGAAAAGCAATGTAATAGGTCGATTAAAAATGTGTCGCCTATCTACCATATATCACCCTGTCCGCTGCCGAAACAGTGATAGCTCTTTAGTTCCGTATTTCCACTTCTTCGGTCATACGGATAATCAGCCTTAGAGCATCGACTGATGAAGTTAAAACCTAACCTCAAGGTTTTCTGCTAGTGATTCTCAGTCCGTCGCAGAATTCAGACTGCTGTACTCGGCACCAAACCATTGGTGCAACTAACTTCCCATATGTCAATCACAAAAATTTAAAACTCTCCTTCATAACTCCGTCACACCCCAATTTTCGAACGTATCGACGGGAATATATTTGAACCTCATTTAGAGGAAACAAAAACACCATAAAACAAAGAAAGACACCTATCACGAAAGATAAGTGTCTTTGTTTGATTTATCGTAAGCTTTACGAAAGAGCACACCAATACACTTAACCTTCTGGGTTTAATGTATTATTTGAATAACTCCTTCATTATTTTAAAGCTCACACTTATTATACAGTTTTAAAACTGATTTGTCAAATCGCGAGAAATGCGATTATTCGCGATTATTTAACGTTAAAGCGCGTTAGATGACGAAAAGTGGTCATTTTTGGTCATTGTAAACATTTTGTGAACTTTAGTTTTTGACATCTTTCAAAAAAGTTTTACATGAGCCTCAATAAAATATTATATCAATTTTTCTATCAAACAACAAAATTGAAGTTATCATTATACCTATCTAGCTTTAACCCAAATAATTCATTTTCCTATTTTGGATAAACTTGAGGGTATCAAATAAAAACAGCCGCACACGAAAGTGCGGCTGAAACAAACTAGTTTTTTATTATTGAGTCGGCAATTTGCTTTAGTATAGGATGTTTCAGTTGGTCGATTACCCCAATTATTTTTGATTTTGCAGTGTCATTATCACCTTGTTTGTAAGCTTCGAAAGAGCTTAAAAACGTTTTGTATACTTGTGTGCTATCATCGGATGCAATCTGGACATAATGCGCAGATGCAGTTTCGAAGTCGTTTTTTCTTAAATAGAATAATGATAACCAAAACTCTTTAATATCGAAACTTGAATTCATTTCATTGATATGCGATAGAAACTGATCGTCATCAGACCTGGCAAAATATGAAATTGCAAGAGAAAAATTCAGATACTCTATCTTTGATATAATCTGTCTGGTAGAGAGTCTCGCATTATATTTTTGATACATCTGCAACAATTTCTCACCGCTTTTTATGATGCCATCGTAGTCACCTGTAACGAGTTTCTTTGTGATATCCCGAAACCCTAACTCCGTAACGATAGAGCGGATTAAATGTGCAAATAAAATAAGCAATATCAATCCACCGAAAATTAACAGGGGTTCAAAATGAAAAGTAACAGTGCCAACAGTTGTTGAAAACATAATATACCTCACAAAATTATTAATAGTTTATGCTGGTAGCGGAGCTCCGCTGCTAGCCCACGCGGAAGCCAGTGCGGCCAAAGCAGAAAGTGCCACGGGTCCACCATAATATATAGCGGCGGCAACACCAACAACTGCAACGGCGGTTTCCGGCCCGTTTAAGGAATATTTCGTATATGCGTACCCGTCTCCCACTTCGTATGCAACTTTATGGGAGATTCTTCCAAGAGCGTTTGTGCTTACTTCATGAGAAATATTTCCTGCATGGACACTTATGGAGTTTTCTCCACCAATGGAAAAACCTGCGCCATAACCGTCGAAATTTACATCAACACCTACGGACCATTCCCAAAATTCCCACCAGTTTTCTCCAGCGGAGGCAAAGAAGGTAATTGGTTTTTCGTTCCCAAAATCTTTACTATATCCGACGCCTTCCTCTACAGTTGCAAAATAGTAATAATTGGTATCTGTCGTTTTTTCTTTGCCTGCACTCACTTTGGCACCAACATTTTCGGAAATTACATTGGCAACCGTAGTAAGCCCATCTTTAATCTGTTTGCCAGCACTAGCAATGGCTTCGCCTGCGGGTTTAACTATGTTGTTATCAACCCATGCCGCAGCATTTTGAACGTCTTCTTTCACATCTTGATAGGTATCAACGACTTTTTCTTTTATGTCGTTATACGTATTGACGACTCGCTCTTTCACATCTTGGTAGGTGTCGGTCACCCATTCTTTGGTCTCACGATATGCATTGCTAACTGCTTTTTTCGCGTCATTGTAGGTGTCAACAACATAATCTTTCACATCGTTATAAGTGTCTACAACCTTCTTTTTAACCTTGTTATACTTGTCTTTTAACCGGCTCCATGCTGAGAGGCCAAACGGGTCAATGAAGGAAACTGGGTTACCGTTTGCATACGCGTAACGATTAAGAGTAATTGCATTGGAAATGGCACCTGCAATAATATCCGCATTGATGAATCGCTTCATCTCAGGTGAGTAATAACGCGCTCTCATATAGATAAGCCCGTTATCATCCGTTACGACACCATCACGACCGTTGTAGCCAAAGATCACTTTACTTGTGCCTGTTCGCGAAAGCATCTTACCATAGGTATCATATGCAAAAGTATCTGTAACATTTCCAGCTGCGTCGGTAATGGCGATGGTACTGCCGCGGCAATCAAAATGGTAGGTCTTGAAGGCACCGCTTACTTCTTCACCAATAAGCCCCTTGCCGCATACGTACTTGGTAACCACACCGTCAGTTGTCTTCATCAAAAGCATACTGAGTTTGGCGTTGGTATTGTAGGTATAGGTAGTATCCTCTTCTGTGCAAAGATTACGAATACGCACGTCTTCCGCATTGTATGTGTAGGTATGACCACCTGCGGTGATAAGTCGGTTTGCGGAATCGTAGGTGAAGCCCTGAACACCGTTATTGAGCATATTGCCATCCATATCATAAGACACCGAGTTTCCGTTAAATACAATCAAACGGTTGTTGGTATCATACTGGAAGCAACTGTCGGGCGCATCGGTGATATTGCCTGCCGCATCGTAGGTGAAAGTTTCAGTAGAGATTACCGCGTTGTCGCTGAGCTTCTTGATAGTTCTAGCAGTGACTCTGCTTAAGCTATCATAAGTATAGCACATTTTGGTATTATTCGCAAGATGTTTCTCCTCGACAATTCTCGACAGATCATCGTAGGTGTACTCAAAGCCAATAATCACCACACCGCCCGACGTTCTTTCAACGGTAGAGTTCACTCTCTGCTTATTGTCATAAACGGTGGTAGTCACACTTCCGTCGGGCTTTGTTACGCCTACAACACGGTTATTGACATCATAGGTATAACTTGTCACTCTGTTTGCCCAGTCGGTGACGCGGATAAGGTTGCGGTTGGCATCATACGCATAGGTTACTGCTGTATTGTCGGGGTAAATCAGTTTGGACAGATTGCCCACGGCATCATACTCGTAACGGATAACCTTGCCGTAGGTATCGGTGTAACTGGATACACGGTTCAGCGCATCATAGGTTCTTGTAATCGTACCGTGGTTGTCTGTGACAGTTAGTACGTTACTGTTTGCATCGTAGGTATAGCTTACAGATCCCTCGGGAGAAGTGTAGCCTGTAATCCTTCCCATGGCATCGTGGAAAATCTGACGAATCTGACCGCGTGCATTAGTAATCTTCTTGCGAATATTCAGTTCATTATACTCATAACTCTTGGTTCCGCCCGAAACGGTGCTTTCGCTTGTCAGTCTTCCCATATCGTCATAGGTGTAATTGGTAGCCCCGCCGAGAGGGCCTGCAAGACGTGTGACATTGCCCAAAAGATCATATGTAGATGTACTGGTATTGCTTGCTGCATCACGAGCCGAGGTGTTCTGACCACGTGAGTTATAGGTGAACTCTGTGCGGTGATTCAGAGAATCGGTGACACTTTCTACCTTACCAAGTGCGTTATAGGTGTAAGTAGTAGCCTTACCCATAGCATCAATAACAGTTAGGGGTTGATTCAGGCAGTTGTACACGACTTCGCTGACAATATTCCCCTTGGCATCGGTGGTCTTGATGGCATTACCATTGCCGTCGTAGGTGATGGTAAACACATTGCCACGGGCATCCGTAATGGTCGTTCTTCTGCCAAGTGCATCATAGCCATACTGAATGGTATTGTTTAGAGCATCCTTAACTGACACACATTGATTGAGGCAATTGTAAGTATAGGTCGAGATGTGTCCGAGTGCATCTCTCACTGTAAGCAGATTATTATTCTGGTCATAGGTGTAGGTGGTTACGTTGTTTTTTGCATCGGTTGCAGTGAGTCTATTGCCAAAGGCATCGTAGGTATAGGTCTTGGTATTACCCATTGCATCCGTCTCGGAGAGTAGATCTCCCGCCTTGGAATAGATGTATACGGTGGCGCCCGCCTTTGCGTTCACAGTTCTTACCACCTTGGACATGGCATTGTATTCATTCGTAGTGATATTGCCTTCGTCATCGGTAATGCTCAGAACGTTGCCCATATTATCATAGGCCTTGACGGTAACTGCACCCTTGGAATTCGTTTCTTTTACCACGTTACCTACTTCATCGTATTCATACTGAATAAGTGCTCCGTCGGCAAAGCGCTTGGAAAGAACTCTACCAGCATTGTCGTAGGTAATGTTCGTAACATTGTTCATCTGGTCGGTGATGTTAGTCACTCTGTCCTCGCCGTCAAACGCATAGCGAATGGTATGACCGTCGGGGAGAGTAATAACATCATTCTTCATATTGCCGTTGTAGGAATAAGCAGTTGTATTACCATTAGCATCCGTTACGGAAATCTTCTGATAGTTACCATCATACACGTTGACAATGGATTTCCCGTTTGCATCCACCGTGCGAAGCAAGTTGCCGCTGTTGTCATAAACATACTCGGTCACCTTATTATCGGCATTGGTTACAGAACTTGTCTGGCCAATGGTATTATGTGCATATCTTGTGGTATTGCCCATTGCATCAGTCTGAGATTTCAGCAAACCACCCTCATACGAATAGACAATGACATTTTTGCTACCGACCTTCTTGGTGGAAGGCATACCATTTACATCGTAAGTATATAGAGTCACCGTACCTCTAATATCAGTATGCTGTGTTATCTGATTACGATTATTGTAAACGAAAGTCTCCTCGGGAATAACTCCGTTAATAGGAGGATACTGAACCCTTATCACATTACCGTTTGTATCGTAAGTAAAATGGGTCTTATTGCCGTTACGATCCGTGATTTCGGTAGGCTTATTAAAGTTATTATAAACCTTAACAACTGAGTTGCCTTTAGAGTCGGTTTCTTTGATAACATTGTAGCGGTCATCATACTCATAAGTCTTGACGTTACCGTTCTCGTCGGTATATTTGATCAAAAGACCGTTGCAGTCATAAATGCTATAACTCTTTTTGCCGTTTCGGTTGGTGGCAATTCGGGTGTCACCGTCACAGCACTCGCAGGTGTCGTCGCTGTAATCAAAGTAAGAGATGTGATTCAGCGCATCTTTCTGAGTCAACACACGACCGTAATCGTCATATGTGTTCTCAAAATATCGAACACCCTTAGAGTCTGTGCCAGAAACAACGCGCTTATCCTCATCGTATGCATATGTAAGCGAGTTTCCATTTACATCGCAGATAGAACTGAGTAGGTTGTTGGTATAAGTAAGAATTGCCTGACGATTCGCATCATCGTATACGCGGATTACCTTGCAGGATGAATCCTTTTCGAGATATATCTTCTTTCCGGATACCAAATCGGTGATGATGATCAAAGTGTCAGTATAGGAAATAAGTGTTTCAAAACCCTGATGATCCTTGACTTTTGCAAGATCGCCTTTTGCGTTATAGTATTCTGTTCTTGCAGAATTGCAATCAATAATATACGGATACTGACGGGAATGATCCACAGTCAAGATATATCCATTCTTGTCTGCGCTACAACAAGTAAAGGTAGTACAGCATTCACTTTCAGCGGTATACCGTGAAAAGATAGATGGATTGTTATAGACAAATGCCTCACAACCGTCGACCTCAATATGCTTCTCATAGTTATGATACCAACCGGTGCCAAGCAAACCACATGCCAAATGCGTCGAATTATACTGAGCAACAAATTTAATTTCCTGACCTCCCAATAACGACATAATCGTATTGTTGAGCATATGAGCACCGGTGTAAATGTCAACAGGATCGGCAAAGGTGCTGCCACGGACCTTGCTGACGGGGGGTTCTTCAACAGAGCATATCACGGTCTGCCTAACGATAACCGAGCAACAAGATCTCACTTCACTACCATCCTGCGCTGTTGCATATATAGTAGCGCTACCCGCAGATCTGGCTGTGACAGTTCCGGTATACATGTTCACCGATGCAACCGAGGGTCTGCTACTATGCCAACGAATGGTTTTCGTAGTTGCGTCAGTAGGATAAACGGTTGCGCTCAAACGATGGGTATTACCATTATAAAGCACAAGAGAAGTACAACTAAGTGTAATATCTTCTACACAAATAGGATCGCGCACAATAAGATTGCAGATTCCGACAATGCCACTGCCATCCTGAGCAATAGCACGGATGACCGTGGCTCCTGCTTCCTGAGCATAGACAAGACCACTAACAGAGTTTACCGTAGCGACTGTTGGGTCATCACTGCTCCAGATTATGCATCGATTGGTCGCGTTTTCAGGGCATACCGTCGCATATAAATAAGCTGATTTACCCGTGATAATTGTTCTTGCTTCAGGAGAGATGCAGATGGAGGATACCAGCGTATCCCCGGCAACTGCAACTGTACAAGACGCAGTTTTGCCGCTTCCATCGGTCGCCGTTGCAGTAATTCTGGCAGTGCCTTTTGCGATAACGGTTACAAATCCATCGTGTACCGTAGCGACGTTGTTATTAGAACTTGTCCAGTTGACGTTCTTGTTGGTTGCATTATCGGGACAAACGGTAGCACATAAGCTTGCACTCTGCCCCTCTTCAAGAGAAAGGGAGGAACGATTAAGTGTCACAGATGCAACGGGAACTGTATTGGTAACTGTAACAGTAAGATAATCGTTGCAACCACTACCATCTGTGGCAGTAGCGTAGATTCTTGTAACACCTACTGCATTTGCATAGATATATCCAGTTGAAGCATTAACACTTGCGATAGAAGAATTATCACTGTGCCATGTTACATTATTACAATCCGCATTGGTAGGGCAAACCTCGGCACGCGCAGCGTATGACCAACTCCCCACCTTTAAGGTAATGGATTTGGGGGATACGCTGACAGAATTAACACAAATCATAGTTATCCGCCTTTCTTAGAACATTTTCTCAACAATAACCTGCTCGTTACGAACAAGATCAAGATTGAATGTAGTTACCTTGCCCATATCGTCTTCGATAGGATGACAATTTACACCGTATTGCCAGATAGCAATCTCGTTACGGGTAATGCCGGAAGGTGCATAGGGCATCCAGTTATCCGGGTGAATCAAATGCGAGGTCGTAATACCGTTGTATTCTTCTATGGTAGGCGATACCGCCCAGATCAGGCACATCTTGAATACATCCATATCCGTTTGCATACCTCTGCTGTATTCACGATCAAAAGCAAATGCTGCATCGGTGTTTGCCTTAAAGCCGGGAGTATAGCCTTCCATCATAAGAGACTTGGCAAATCCTCTCATAAAGTCACGGTTTACAGCCTCCTTCTCACCAATCTCCAGGAAGATAACCGATCCTTCTGGAATCCCAAGTTCAAGAGCGCGAATATCAATCTTCTTAGCAATTATCGTTCCCTGCTCTTCGGTCTGCTTTTCACTTTCTTCTGCATAAATTGCCGCAATCTTACAGCCCTTTCCGTGAAGAAATTTGATCTCATCTTTGGTGAGGCAATTTTCTCCGGTAAGATATCTACCATAAAAATTAGGATAGATCTTGTTGCGAACGACCCACTCAAACTCTTCGATATTGTTCTGAAGATGGTCGTTCGCCTGAATTTTGGAATCGACGCCAAAGAGGAGTCGATTCACCTTTTGAGCCACAATCGGCTCAGTGACAGAAGGCTGAATCACATCAGGTTCTTCCGTAATTGTTTTTGTTTTGTAAGCATTTCTACATGCCATAATTTTTAATCTCCTTTTTAAATAATGTATATTTGTTTTTCGCAGCTGCAAGCACATTTTATCCTTTAACCCTGACAACTATTGTCATATTTAAAAAATTTTTATTTTTAATTTAGTTTTTATTGACTATAACATTCTTTTGAGCATATTTTACATTATCGGATATTTTTGCCTATCATATGGCAAAACACTATTGTTTACGACTAGATTGTTTTGCCATATACGAAAATACACCCACTGTCAATGGTGTGTACGAACCTTCATTTCTTACTGATTCTTCTTTGACGCGGGGTATTATGCCCTGCTCATCTCGGCTTCCAAAAAGAGAGTCATAATCATTTCAAAGAGACAGTCATTTGTCATACATAGGTATGATAGACTGTTGACGGTGATATTGATTATGATGGCAATTCAAATTTGTTTTCATCTAATCTAATAGCTAGGTATAAAACAAATGTTTATCGTATTGAAACAACTGGAATACGAGATTATATCGAGATTATGAAATATTTAAATTCGATTTTCACTGTTACTATTCGAGGATAATGCCACATTTAAAGAGGATTTTCATTTTGAAAACGCCTTTCTAACGAGAACGGTCGCCTTGAAACCGACCGTTCTTTTTTGTGAGACCTTAAAAGATTTGAAAATGCAATATGATTTTTTAACCGTTTTCAAAAATATGTCTATAAAAATTCTTCAAGAATAGTCGAGGAAAAGCACCTTGCTAATAGCACCAAAATATGCTATACTTATGATAATTTAAGAAGAGTGACAAGCCGTACAGTGAAAAATGCGTGTAACGAGATTGTTACAAGTGAGAATTATACGTATGATGCGGCAGGCAACATTACCGATGCACCGAACGACTGCTTCCGATATGATACTAATAACCGGTTTGTTGTTCGCAATAGCTTTTACTTGTGTTTTCTGTTTGGTTTCTGCAATTAGGAAAAAGAGCCGCGAAAATTACCTATTTATCGGGTTGCATTTGCTTGGAATAATTGCCTATTTAATAAATTGGTGGTTAATTGATAAATAAACACTGTGAATTTTTAAATGATGACTGCAACGGATTATATTTATATAGTATATTGGTCAAAAATGTCGGTGGATGATCAACGAAATTTAAATCGATTAAACATCCCTATACAGAAACAGCGGTCGGCGAAAGCTGACCGCTGCGGCAACTCCACCGGCACAATAAAGCTATTAATCGAAAGACCGATGTGCGAACGGGATTGCACAATTCGACAACATCCATTGTATTTTCTGCTAACATTTTGGTTGAAAT
>CAKVCR010000081.1 GCA_934725835.1 uncultured Odoribacter sp. | reverse complement strand
TTCAGACCCGAATGCCTTACCGGAATTCAATATACGCGGGGAGTCGAGTATTTCGATGAATAAGGGGTTGGATGTGGAAAGAGAGAGAAGAAGCCAGCGAACAAACTTAAAGAACAATCCAAATATGCCTGTGTTTATATTGGATGGTTTTGAGGTTTCTGTGGAGAAAATCTATGATATGGATATGAACCGTATAGAAAGCATGACTATTTTGAAGGATGCTGCTGCGACTGCTTTATACGGTTCTCGGGCGGCCAATGGTGTTGTGGTTGTGACAACGGTTGCTCCCAAACCGGGAGAAATGCAGATTACTTATAATTTGACAGGAGGCGGTGATTTCCCTGATTTGACCGATTATAATCTTTGTAATGCAGCCGAGATGTTGGAGATTGAAAGACGTATGGGGTTGTACACATCTACTATAGATCAGGCTTTAAGGGATTTGGATTATAACCGTCGGTTGCAGCAGGTGTTGCGTGGAGTGGACACTTATTGGTTGTCAAAGCCGCTACGTAATGTATTCAATCATAAGCACAGTTTGAATGTTTCCGGAGGAGAGGAAACCATCCGATATAGTCTGGATTTGAATTATGATAGCAATAAAGGTGTTATGAAGGGGTCGCACAGAACACGTGCCGGGGCTGGCTTGACGATTGATTATCGCCCTAAATCATGGTTACAGTTAATGAATTCTATTACCTATAACTGGACGGGAACTGAAGATTCTCCTTATGGTTCATTCAGTACCTATGCTGAAATGAAACCTTATCTGCCTATATATGACGATAATGGAGAATTATTGCAAAATCTTCAGGCAGGAGAGTTTAAGGCTGCAAATCCTCTGTATCCTGTAAAATATCTTGAAAGTTACAGAGGGAGAGGAAAAACAGATGATATTACAGATAATTTCAATGTCAATATGTATTTTGCGAATGGCTTGCAATTTAAAGGACAATTCAGTATTACGAAAACAACAAGCAAGACAGAAACATTTGTTGATCCGAAAGACGCTTCGTTTCAATATAGCGGTATCACAGATGATAAAAAAGGCTCTTTGGACAGAAGTACTTCCAGCAATTGGAATTGGAATTTAAATACGATGTTTTATTATAACAAGACATTGGGAGGACGTCATTTTATAAATGCGACGTTAGGTATGAATGCAAAAGAGACTTCAAGCGAATCGGAGCAAATGAGATTCCTGGGTTTTGGATTGGGAGGTATTAATTCTCCGTTGTTTGCTGCAGGTCAGCCCGACAAGACAAAAATTTCCACTTCGAAAAACAGATTGATAGGTTTTCTGGGTTCTGTGAATTATTCATTTGATGACGTTTATCTGTTTGATGCTTCATTCCGTTTTGATGCCTCTTCTCAGTTTGGGAAGGACAAGCGTTGGGCTCCCTTCTGGTCGGTGGGAACCGGTATTAACTTTCACAATTATGAGTTCTTGAAGGATAATTGGTTGATCAGTCAATTGAAGATTCGTGCCACTTACGGTAGTACCGGTAATGTGAATTTCCCGTTAAGTATGGCAACGACAACTTATAATATGAATATGGACAGTTGGTTTTTTACCGGAGCCGGAGCACAATTCAATACATTGGGTAATCCGCGTTTGACTTGGGAAAAAACAAAAACGGTGGATGTCGGTTTTACTTTAGCTTTGTTGAAGGATTTGATTTATATTGATGCAGCATACTATTGTAAGCGTACGGAGGATTTGATAGATGAAATCAGTGTCAGGCATTCTTCCGGCTTTAAGACTTATAACATCAATTCGGGAGCGATTAAGAACGAGGGATTTGAGATTAATTTAAATGCTACGGTATTTAGAAATGACGATTGGATGGTAACGGTGAATGCCAATCTGGGCTCTAATAAAAACACTATTACCAAATTGGGTGAAGAGACCAAGGCTTATAATGAGAAAATCCTGAATGAATGGAATAATGGTAGAGGAGGATATAGTGATGTATTGAGCCGTCCGGTGATTTTATATTATAAGGGTGCTTCTACAACTGCGTTGTATGCCGTGCGTTCAGAAGGTATTGATCCGATGAATGGTAAAGAGCGTTTTTTGAAAAAGAACGGAATGTCAACTTATACCTGGGATGCGAACGATCAGGTTGTAGTAGGAGATAATACTCCTGATGCTCAGGGTTCAATCGGTTTTAATATAGGGTTTAAGGGGTTGTATCTGAACGCATCTTTTATGTATCAATGGGGAGCACAATCTTATAACGAGACATTGTTGAATAAGGTAGAGAACGCCAATATTGAATATAATAATGTTGACCGTCGTATATTGACACAGAGATGGATGAAACCTGGCGATGTTGTACCGTTCTATGATATGGGAAATAATACTAAAACGCAAGTGACAAGCCGCTTTGTACAGGATTACAATTATCTTAATTTCAGTAGTCTGTCGTTAGGATATGATTTTAAGCGTGAGCAGATTTCGAAATTGAAATTAAGGAGTTTGGGTTTGCGTTTTAACATGAATGACATTTGTCGCTGGTCAACAATTAAAGAAGAGAGAGGTACGAGTTATCCGTTCTCTCGGAGTTTTAGTTTTTCGTTGAATGTAGGTATATAAGAATATGAATATGAAGAAGTATGCAATGATATTGGTGGCAATTTCCATGTCGTTCGTTTCATGTGAAAAATGGCTGGATTTGCAACAGGAAGGAGAAATTACCGCCTCGCAATTATATGGTAAAGGCGAAGGCTACCGTACGGCATTAAATGGTTTGTATCAGGCGATGGGACGTCCGGATTTGTATGGCAGGGAATTGTCTTTTGGCTTGGTTGACTGTATGTCGCAACAATACGATTTAAGCAATAAGGATATTTTTACGACGACGCATTATATTAAAGCGTCAAAGTTTGAATACGATGACGTCTCTTTGGTGGATTATATAGATAATATTTGGACAGTGGCTTTTAAAATGATTGCCAATGCGAATGATTTGATTCAACACATTGAACAGACAGATGCTCATTTGTTTGAAAAAGGAGAAATGGAGAAGAAAATGATAATGGGAGAGGCATACGCATGTCGTGCATTGATGCATTTTGATATGTTGCGTCTGTTTGCTCCGGCTCCTGTCAATGATGACGGGCAGACGTATGTGCCGTATGTGGAGACTTATCCTGAAATTCATCCGGAGAGTATAAAAGTGGCTCCGTTTTTGGACAAAGTGGAGAGGGACCTGGTGAAAGCTAAAAGTCTGGTAGCGGATTTTGATACAACCGATGCCGGTGTTTTAGCCAGCAGTTCTGGAAAAATGAGAATGTCTAAAGCGAATATACTTGCCGGACCTTCTTTTAATTATGGGGATTTTTTTGCCGGAAGAGGTTACCGATTGACTTATTATTCCATAACAGCATTATTGGCAAGAGTATATCAATATGCCGGGAAGAATGAGGATGCCTTTAGATGTGCATCAGAGGTTGTAGAATATGGGAAAAAGAGCGGGACTCCATTTTATCAGGATGATTTTGCCGGAGTGACGGTCAATAATGGAACGTCTATTGCAGATTTTGACCAGAAAAGTGATTTTAAATTAAAGTCGAGTTTGATTTTTGCAGCTTATAATGAAAAGGCTTATGAGGGAGCGGGAATAAAGTCTTATTTTAACTTGAGTAGCAAGACGGAAGATGGGACACCTTTGGCAAGCAATTATTTTCAATTGAAGAGAGTGGAATTGTTCACGAATAGAGGTGTTGAGGAGTGGGCTACGGATGTCCGTTCGAAGAATATGATTTTCCCGGCATTGGAGGTGATTCCCGTTTCTGCGAAATGGTATGTATATAGTAAAAATCCGGATGTTGCAGAACATTTAAGAATTTCACCGGTAATTCGTTTGACAGAAATGAATTATATATTGGCAGAATGCCATGCCCGGAATGGAAATTATGGAGAAGCGTATGGAATTTTGAATAATATTCGTGCCGATCGTCAATTGGGTCGTCTGGCAGTAGGAAACAGTTGGGAGGAGTTTTTGATAGATTTGATTGGGGATGCCAGAAGGGAGTGGATTTCTGAAGGACAGTTGTTTTTCTTGTATAAACGTTTGGATGCAGCTTTCAATTTGAATGGAGAAATGCACAAGTTGACAAGAGGAGAGGCTTCATTACCATTGCCGAAAGATCAGAAATAATGATTTATAAATGTCAAAAATCAATACTATGAAAATTCGTTTATTGTTTATTGTGACTTTACTGGCAGGTGTCGTTTCTGCCTGTGGAGAAAAAGATATAGCTGTTTTTGAGGGAAGGAATCAGATATATTTTGAAAAATTTTATATGAATGCATTGTATCCGGGAACAGAAGAGGCGGATACTACAAGGACCTCTTTTTTCTTTTTTCCGGAAAATACGAAGGAGATAAAAGTAAAATTGGTGGTGAATCTTTCCGGCTTGGAATTGGAAAAAGATTTGCATTTTGGGTTGAAAACGGTGGAAGAGGGAACAACGGCAAAGCCGGAAGAGTATAGGTTGGAAAAAGAATATACTTTTCGTAAAAGGGCACTCCCGACAGATATGAAGGAGGTGAAAGATACAATTGAAGTGTCTGTGTTGCACAGTGGCCGTTTAGCAGACTTAGGCACGGATGGGGTGAGATTGGTGGTCGAACTGGTGCCGAATGCAGATGTAGATTTGGGACAGTACGAGCGGCGGAGGGCTGTGATTGTATGGAGTGAAGTGGAGGCGAAGCCTGATTGGTGGACTCATGAAGTGGAATGGACGCTATTGGGAGCATATTCTTATGAAAAATATAAATTGTTCTTACAGGTGGTGGATACCGAAGGAGAGTTCAATGAAAATCTGATAAAGAATTATCCGGCAAGAGCAATTGCAATGGTGACTGAGTTCAAACAATGGTTGTTGGATCATTTGAACGATCCGGAACATGGTGCAGAATATAAAAAGATTCTGGATTCTTTGAAAGTATAAATCAGTAAAAATTAGAGCTATGAAATATATCAATTGGCTAATAGGCAGTTTGTTGACATTGGCATTTTTAAGTTGTATGGATGATAAGGGTTCGTATGATTATGCGAAACTTAATGAGCCCGTGTGGAAATTGAAGGGGGGAACGAATACAATATGGGTAGAATGTCGTGCCGGTGAAATGGCGAAGTTTAAGAGTACTCCCTTTTTTACATGGCAGGGAGATTCGGCTGCGCGTGCTGCAGATGTACGTTATGAATGGAAAGTGAACGGGGTCGTATTGAGTGAAGAGGCTGATTTTGAAATAGAGACGGAAAAATTGATGAATCTGATTAAATTATCGGAATATCCCAAAACCGGAGTGAACGGCACGTTTGGCATTATTGAAAAGGAGACGGGTATTGCTTATATGGTGAGGACTTTTGTGCAGATAAGTCCGACCAATACGCATGGTGACTGGATTATATTATCGGAGAAAGGCGGGAATTCGAAATTGTCTTATATAAAGTCTTCCAGAAATCAGGAAACGTCCAAGATGGACTTTAAATTGTCGGATGATATTTATTTTAATACTTATGGGGCTGATATTCCCGGCAAACCGTTATCCATGGGGATGGGGAATAATCTGACCAATATCGGCGTATTGGGTGCTGTTTCTGTGATGACGGATCAGGTGGCGTATGAATTTAATTGTGAGAGTATGTTGAAAGTTGGAGAGTTGCAGGAGGATTTTTCTCCTGTCCCGTCCGGTTTTAAACCGGTGACTCGTATAGATGCTTATGCGTCAATGACAACTTCCGGTGTGCAAAGTTTTATTGCTATGGAGGACGGAAAAATTTACAGAAGAATGATGTCCATGAATAATCTTGGAGGTAATTTCGTGTCAACACCATTGGTGGCAGATGAAAAGGGATATAAAGTTACTTCTTTTGGACAACCTCAAATCGGTTTTTCCTGTATCCCCTGCTATGATGAAAAAAATAACAGAATGTTGACTATCGTTTTTTATCAGAGTGGAGAAGTTGCGTCGACCCCTTGGGGAGGAAATTTTCCTGTTGGAACTCAGTACCAGTTGTCTAAATTAGTACCGGCAAAAATAACGCCCGGAGTATCTATGGAAGGTATGTGTCCGGCGTGGCAATTCCCGGATGGAGTTAAATTTATTTATGCTTCTTATGCAGGTTTTGCCTCTGCGGGTTTTTTGGGACCTTATTATAGTTTGATGAATGTTTTTTACAATGGAGCTGATGGTAAGACGCGTTGGGGAATTTATGCTGTAAACAATAATGACGGGTTGTTGGCAAAAGTTTCCGGGGTTCAGGATGAGGAGTTTCCGGGACGGCCGTTGGATGAAAATTCTGTGATTCTTACAGCTGGGGCATCATCTTATAATGCTAACCCTAAAAACAATTATATTTTGTATGCCAATGGTCATGAGATACGCTATGTGAAGAAGAACGAAATGAGCGACCATCCTTTTATCACTTTAAACAGTGGTGATAAAGTGACATATATGAATTATACTGTTTATAGAGATTATGAATATTTGGTCGTTGGGACGGGAAAAGGTAAATTGCTGTTTTACGATGCTAAAACGATGAAAGAGAATCCGGAGTTGTTGAAGGAGTTTGATTTGGGAGGTAGTATTGTTTCTGTAAAAGAAGTTGATGCTTTTAGTTCATCCGGCGACCGTTATTAAAAATATTTATTTACCCGTTGGCAGAATTAAATTAGTGCATATTTAGTGCGTATTTAATTCTGCCAACGTTTTTTTTTGTTGTTTTGAAAAAAAAGTGGGGATGGGCTTCCCCATAAAAATGCCTTTTTGTGTCTTATTATAAACGGAGTTTGTTATAAGGAACATGGAAAAAGGCATAAATACAGAAAAGGATTTTGAGATAGCGAAAAAGATTGCTCATGTATTGTCGGGAGATTGTTCTGAAGAGAACAGAAGCAGTTTGGATGAATGGTTGTCGGAGTCGGAAGGCAACCGGAATCTTTATGAACGTATTTTAGATGAGCGTAATCGCGAAGCGTTTCAAAAGAATGCTACCAAGTTCGACAAGTCGGTCGGATGGGAGAAATTATTACAGAAGCGGCGTCAGAGAACAACAGGCAGGCAGATACAAATGCATCGCCGTGTTTTGCGTTGGGTTGCAGTAGTGGCCTTGGTTTGCGGAGTTGGTGTGGCTGCAATGTTATATTGGGAGCAGAAAACAGAAGAGCAGGAGATGGTGGCACAAAATGAAGTGGTGCAGGGCGGTACGCGTGCGATGTTGACGTTGGCAGATGGGAAAGTCGTGGATTTGGAAAAGACGAAGGGGGGGATTGTAGAAAAACAATCGGCTACAAATATTTTTAATCAGGGTGGCAATTTGGTTTATAAAGACAGTTTGGTGCAAGCTGTCGAAAAAGCGGTTTTTAATAAGGTGACTGTTCCTCGTGGGGGTGAGTTTAAACTTACCCTTAGCGACGGGACTGTTGTTCATTTGAACTCGGAAACAGTTTTGAGTTATCCGGTTCGGTTTGCAGGAGATACTCGTGAGGTAGAGTTGCATGGAGAGGCTTATTTCGAGGTTGCAAAAGATGCGGCAAGACCTTTTATTGTGAAAACTTCCTATTACAACATTGAAGTGTTGGGAACCCGTTTTAATGTAGCGGATTATGACAACGATATGAGTGTACACACAACCTTGGTTGAAGGCAAGGTGGCTGTTTCCGGTCCCGGAGTCCGTCAGAGGATATTACAGCCGAATGAGCAGTTCTTATTGGACAAAAATACCGGGAAGCAGGAAATCAAGACGGTTGACGTCAGCTATATCGTGGCTTGGAAGGATGCCGGTTTCCGTTTTCGGGATGTTCGGCTGGAAGACATTATGCATGCCATTGAACGTTGGTATGATGTAACGGTGTTTTATGAAAACCAAGAAGTGAAGGATTATCGCTTCGGATTTAATGTAGGACGTGACGAATCAATAGATCCCATTCTGCGCATTTTTGAAGCGAACGGACGTATAAAAATAGATAGAAATGGAAAAGTTTTAAGAATCAGACGAGGCAGATAAAAAGGTAGGGATGTTGCAGCATCCCTACCGATTGACCATTTTGTCTTGTCAAAATAATCAACATAAAAATCAAATTACAAATTTATGAAAAAATTGCGACTTATGTTTAGATGGACATTTGTATTTGTTCTGCTAGGAATGTTGCATGTTCATGCAAATGTTTACCCGCAGAACGGGCAACAGGTGACGCTTTCGATGAAGGCTGCCAGTCTGAAGGATGTACTTTGGGCGATAGAACGCCAGACATCGTTTGTTTTCATGTATAATGAAGAGGATTTGGATAAAATCGGCAAGGTGGATGTTGACGTACAGGGGGACGATATCCGGACTATTCTGAATGTCTGTCTGAAGGGTACGACATTGACTTATGTGTTTCAAGACAATGTGATTGTTTTGAAACCGACAATACCTCAAAAGACAGTCAAGGAGGTGCTCTTGAAAGGAAAGGTGGTTGATGAAAAAAAAGAGCCGCTACCCGGAGTGACCATTTTGGTGAAGGGAACCTCTGTAGGTGCTGTGACCGATGCCAATGGACAGTTTGCCATGAGAGTGCCCGAAACAGCCAATCTGGCATTGGTATTCTCTTTTATCGGTATGGAGCCGAAAGAAGTGGCATATAAGGGACAGCAAGAGTTTTATGTGGTGATGAAGACTGCCAAGGAGGAACTGGATGAGGTGGTTGTAACCGGATATATGAAACTGAAAAAAGAGAGTTTTACAGGTAATGCAACTACGGTCAATAAAGACCAGTTGTTGAAGACAAATAACAAAAACGTTATTGCTGCTCTGCAGGCTTTCGACCCTTCATTCCGTATTAAGGATAATAAATTGTTTGGTTCTGACCCGAACTCTTTGCCGGAGTTCACCATTCGCGGAGAGGGTAGTATCGGTATGAATCGTGGTCTGGAAATGGAGAAAGCCAGACGTTCGCAAAGAACTTCTCTGAAGGATAATCCGAACTTGCCTATTTTTATCATGGATGGCTTTGAAGTATCTGTACAGAAAGTCTACGATATGGATATCAATCGCATTGAGAGTATGACTATCTTGAAAGATGCTGCCGCTACAGCTCTATACGGTTCTCGTGCTGCCAACGGAGTGGTGGTCGTGACTACTGTTGCACCGAAACCGGGAGAATTGAGAGTGACATATAATTTTAATGCCGGAGTTGAATTACCGGATTTGTCAGATTATAACTTGTGTAATGCCTGGGAAAAGGTTGAAGTGGAACGTTTGTCCGGAAAGTATATCGCAGAAAGCGGAGATCCTGGCATGCAGTTGGAGAAAGATATCGCTTATAATGATTTGGTGAATGAGGTGCGCCGTGGCGTGCAGACCGATTGGCTGGCCCAGCCTCTGCACAATGTATTCAACCATGCACATAGTATGAATGTTTCCGGTGGTGTTGAAAGTATCCGATATAGCTTGGATTTGAACTACGGAACACACAACGGTGCCATGATTGATTCTTATCGTGACAATGTAGGTGTTGGTTTGAATCTGGACTACCGCAATAAGTCATGGTTGCAGGTTATGAACTCTATTTCGTTCAATGTGACTAAATCACAGGATTCTCCTTATGGAAATTTTGATACTTATGCTAAGTTGCAACCGTACTGGGCTCCGTATTCAAACGACGGCGAGTTGTTGGAGACATTGAAAGACGGCAAGACAACCAATCCTCTCTACAGGGCTGAGAAATTGGGAAGTTTTTCCGGTCGCTCAAGATTGAACGACTTGACTAACAATTTCAGTATCAATATCTATTTTACTAAAAACTTCTCGTTTAAGGGACAGCTTTCTATGACAAGAACTGATTCTGAAACGAAGAGCTTCAGCGATCCTAAAGATCCGAGTTTCAAGGGATCTCCGACTCGTGAAAGAGGAACTTTAACAACTTCTTCTGACAAGGGATTCACTTGGAATACCAATGCGATGTTCTATTTCAATAAAGGTATCGACAAGCATTTCATTAATGCTACAGCCGGATTGAACGTGCAGGAATCTCATAGTAAAACGACAGCGATGGAGTATCGTGGATTCCAGTTGAGTAATTTGAACTCTCCTACTTATGCTGCAGAGCAGACACGTAAGTCGGCTGTTTCTTCCGACAAGAGCCGTTTATTGGGTGTGCTGGCTTCTCTTAACTATTCTTACAACAACGTGTATTTGTTGGATGCGTCTTTCCGTTTGGACGGTTCTTCAAAATTCGGTGAAGACAAGAGATTCGCTCCTTTCTGGTCTGTGGGTGCCGGTGTAAACTTCCATAACTACTCATGGTTGAAAGATAACTGGTTGGTTAGTCTGTTA
>CAKVCR010000080.1 GCA_934725835.1 uncultured Odoribacter sp. | reverse complement strand
CGGTAAGCAACTCAACACTTTCACACACTTGAACAACCAATTCCCGTGTTGGCACAACAACAATCGCACGCGGATAACTACCTTGTGCATAATGTAGTTTCATCAATAAAGGAATTAAATATGCTAGTGTTTTCCCTGTTCCCGTCTGAGCTATCCCCACCATATCTTTGCCCGAACGGATGACAGGGAATGCCAATTCCTGAATGGGTGTTGGTTGCTCAAACCCAGCTTCTTCAAGTGCCATCAATATCTGTTTGCTAATATTTAACTCCTTAAATTCCATTATACCCTCCTTTTAAAGTGTCCTATCATTGTTACAGTGCGTAAAAGTACAAAAAAGAATGCCTTTACAAAAATTATTTTCATATCACAACAAAGAATCTACTAAACATCAGCAATTTACAAAGTACAAGCAATAGTATATTCATTTTTTATTCATTTATGCAAACGTTTTATTTGTTTATTCCAAATATTACCCTTATATTTATTCCACTGATAACCATAAAACTTTTGAGATATGACTACGACTATTACTTTCAACGAATTGAGAAAAATCAAAGACATGTTGCCCTCAGGAAGTATGCAAAGAATTGCCACTGATTTAGGCATTGATATAGAAACTGTCCGTAACTATTTTGGTGGTGATGATTATGATGAAGGGAAAGCTGCAGGCTTGCATATCGAACAAGGTCCTGACGGAGGTATTGTCAAATTAGATGATACAACTATTTTGGAAAAAGCTAGAGAAATTTTGCAACAGTAAGAAATGAAATAAAAGCCTCGATAATATCGGGGCTTTTATTTATTTTGTGCAGGTATATAATATTATGTTTCTCTCTATTTTTAAGCGACATAAGTCACTGGCTAGTTCATTCCCCCTAATTATATAATTTTGCACACTCCCTGCATAAGTACTAAAATCATTTTGATATTTAATACAATCAACGACTTGATATTTCCAACAAGATAATAAACAAAATTACTGCGTAAAAAGACTACTTATGTTGGTTGTTTTTATCTACTTTTGCACTCTGTAAAATGTTAGGTAAAATAAATAGAAGGAAGTATTTATGAATAAAATTATTCTCAAACCCGGTAAAGACCGTTCTGTATTTCGTTATCATCCATGGATATTTTCAGGAGCTATCGCCAAAGGAGAAGGAGACCTACAAGAAGGCAATCTGGTGAAAGTATATACATCAGACAACCGTTACCTTGCTACAGGACATTGCCAAATAGGTTCTATAGCCGTGAGAATTCTAACCTTCAAAGACGAAACTATTGATTACAATTTTTGGCGCAACCGTATTACTGATGCCTATAATATGCGCAAGACTATTGGATTAACAGACTCTACAACAAATAACGTATACCGTCTTGTTCACGGCGAAGGAGACAACTTACCGGGACTGATTATTGACTATTATGCAGGGGTGGCTGTCGTACAATTCCATTCAGTTGGAATGTATCTTGAACGCGAAAAGATAGCACAAGCCCTATTAGAAGTAATGGGCAATAAAATTAAGGCCATATATGATAAATCCGAAGGGACACTTCCATATAAAGCTGCCATAAATCCGCACAACGAATATCTTTATGGCAAAACAGACAATTTTATCGCATTGGAAAACGGTTTAAAATTCAATGTGGATTGGCTAGAAGGTCAAAAAACAGGATTCTTCATTGATCAACGAGAGAATCGTAGTTTGTTAGAAAAATATGCTAAAGGAAAAGATGTACTAAATATGTTTTGTTACACCGGAGGCTTCTCTTTCTATGCCATGCGTGGTGGCGCCCATTCAGTACATTCTGTTGATGTTTCAGCTCGAGCAATTGAACTCGCCAAACGAAATGTTGAACTCAATTTTCCAGGAGATACACGCCACGAAGCATTTGCAGAAGAAGCTTTTCAATTTTTAGAAAAATCTCAAAATAAATATAATTTAATTATTCTTGACCCTCCAGCCTTCGCCAAACACCAAAACGTATTGAACAATGCCATTCAAGGCTATAAAAAACTTAATCGTAAAGGTATTGAAATCATCAAATCAGGAGGAATTATATTCACTTTCTCGTGCTCACAGGTAATGACTAAAGAATTATTCCGACAAACTGTATTTACAGCTGCCGCCAATACAGGAAGACGTATTCGCATCCTGCACCAATTGACTCAACCTGCGGACCATCCAGTAAATATCTATCACCCAGAAGGTGAATATTTAAAGGGACTTGTATTGTACGTAGAATAAAGAAAAACGAGTGACTTTTATGAGTCACCCGTTTCCTTATATTATTACATCATGCTCTGTGCAACCTGCATCACTTCATTCGCTAAAGCATTCGCTGCATTTTCATCTTTTGCTTCTGAATAAATTCGAATAATTGGTTCTGTATTTGATTTACGCAAATGAACCCACCCATTGGCAAAATCAATCTTTACTCCATCTATATCTGTTACTTTTTCATCTGCATACTTTATTTTTAATCCCTCCAAAATTTTATCAACATCCATTCCGGGAGTCAAAGTCATCTTATTTTTTGAAATAAAATATTGAGGATACATCTTTTTTAGTTCTGTCATACTTTTCCCTTCTGCCACATAATGAGAAAGAAATAAACCTACTCCCACCAATGCATCACGACCATAATGACTCTCAGGATATATCACACCACCATTACCTTCTCCACCAAGCACTGCGTTTGTTTCTTTCATCTTAGCAACAACATTTACCTCGCCAACAGCTGCAGCATTATATTGTTGTCCATACTTCTCTGTCACATCTTTTAAAGCTCGTGAAGATGATAGGTTAGATACTGTATTACCAGGTGTATGCTTCAATACATAATCAGCAACTGCCACCAATGTATATTCTTCTCCGAACATCTCTCCATTTTCTGATACCAATGCCAAACGATCTACGTCAGGATCAACAACGATACCAATATCAGCCCTATATTCTTTCATTTTATCAGCTATTTGCGTCAAGTTCTCAGGAATTGGTTCTGGATTATGAGCAAACTGACCTGTCGGTTCACAATTCAATTCTATTACATCATTCACTCCCAATGCCTTTAGGAGACGTGGGATAACAATACCACCTACGGAATTAACAGCATCAACCACTACTCGCAAATTGGCATTTGCAATAGCTGCTTTATTTACTAATTTTAATTCCAATACTTCATCTATATGATACTGCGTATAATCTTTTTCAATAATATCACCTAAATTATCGACTTCCACATATTCAAAATCTTCCCGTTCTGCCATAGACAAGACTTGTTTCCCATCCTTATCAGACAAAAATTCGCCTCTATTATTCAAAAGTTTTAAGGCATTCCATTGTCTAGGATTATGACTTGCAGTCAAAATAATACCTCCATCCGCATTCTCGGCAGTTACAGCGATTTCCGTAGTTGGTGTAGTAGCCAAACCTATATTAACCACATCATGTCCCAAACCTGATAACGTAGCAGAGACTAGCTTTTCATACATATTTCCAGAAATACGCGCATCACGTCCCACCACAATTTTTGCTTTGTCTTTACTTACGTTTTTTTTCAACCAAGTCGCATATGCAGAAACAAACTTTACAATATCTAATGGAGTCAAATTATCTCCTGGACATCCTCCTACTGTACCACGAATTCCAGAAATTGATTTAATTAATGCCATATCACAAACGATTTTAGTTACACGAGCCAAATATAGTTGTAAATACTCATTGTTCAAAACAGAATATTCACAAAAACAAAATGTCCGGGAAGTATTTCTCTCCCCGGACACTATATCTAATCATTTACTTAAATCAAAGCTTTGTAGGCATCTGCGCTTAACAAGCCATCCAACTCTGATTCATTATCTATTTTAATTTTTACTATCCATCCTTCTCCATATGGATCTTTATTTACAGCTTCAGGTCCATCTTCCAACGCTTCATTGAATTCAAGAACCTCCCCTCCTACTGGCAAATAAAGATCAGAAACAGTCTTTACAGCTTCAATTGTGCCAAAAGTATCGCCGGCATCCAAATTGTCTCCTACAGTTTCACATTCTACAAAAACAATGTCTCCTAACTGACTCTGTGCATAATCAGTAATTCCTACAAATGCTTCATCACCTTCAACACGAATCCATTCATGCTCTTTGGTGTACTTTAATTCTGCTGGTACGTTCATTATTAATAGTTTAAATTTAATGATTTTATATTACTACCGAAAAATTCTCCTATATTCTCTCGGGGACTACAATACAAACAAGTGAGTTATAATCCGACCCCAAAGTTAATCTAAAAAGTCAAAGAAGCTAATCATTCAGAAGATTAATTTTATTTTTTCAAACAGTCAACTTAAACACATTCATTATCAATATAGTAACAGAACATATGAAAAAAATATTTTATTTTTTTCTCAAAACTGCTTGTTATTTCAAAAAAAGCTACTACATTTGCACTCGCAATCAGGAACAACAAGCGGTTGTTTAACGAAGCAAAGAAGAAAATATTGGTGCGGTAGTTCAGCTGGTTAGAATACAGGCCTGTCACGCCTGGGGTCGCGGGTTCGAGTCCCGTCCGCACCGCTAAAATAAAAAAAGATAGTATGTCATAGAAGTGATGCACTATCTTTTTTTATTGGTAACATATACACAAACCATGATTTCTAATCCATCATCTTCTACGCCTTCCAAACACCTCTTTATCATATAAAAAGAAGAAGGTGCATCAATATTACGACACACCTTCTTCTAGTAAGAATTTAATTAGCGTTATTTTTTATATATCTGAAGCAAAATATCCATTACCTGAATAGCACTCTTAGACACTTTTGTACCAGGTCCAAATACTGCTATTGCACCAGCATCAAACAGGAACTGATAATCCTGATGAGGGATAACACCACCGACATAGACCAAAATATCTTCACGTCCCAATTTCTTCAATTCAGCAATAACAGCAGGAACTAAAGTCTTGTGACCTGCAGCCAACGAAGAAACTCCTATTACGTGGACATCATTCTCAACAGCTTGTTTTGCGGTCTCTTCCGGAGTTTGGAACAACGGCCCCATATCCACATCAAAACCCATATCAGCATAACCAGTAGCTACAACCTTAGCACCACGGTCATGTCCATCCTGACCCATTTTTGCTATCATGATACGCGGACGGCGTCCTGTCAATTCTGCAAATTCGTCAGTCATAGCCTTTGCTTTTTCAAAGTCGGCATCATCACCGGCAACGCTTGAATATACTCCACTCACGGTTCTAATTACTGCTTTATAACGTCCAACAACTTTTTCACACGCATAAGAACTCTCACCCAAAGAAGCACGTTTCTTTGCTGCATCTACTGCCAATTCCAACAAATTACCATTACCGGTTTCAACACATTTAGTAATTGCATCCAAAGCGGCATCCACTTCTGCCTGATTACGGTTAGCACGCAATTCTTTCAAACGTGCAATCTGAGCCTCACGAACTGCTGTATTATCAATTTCCAAAATATCGATAGGATCCTCTTTATCCAAACGATACTTATTAACACCAACAATAGTTTGCTCTCCGCTATCAATACGAGCTTGAGTACGTGCAGCAGCCTCTTCAATTTTCAATTTTGGTAGCCCAGATTCGATAGCTGCAGCCATACCTCCCAACTTCTCAATTTCCTGAATGTGCTCCCACGCTTTGTGAACTAATTCATTTGTCAAACTCTCAACATAATAAGACCCTGCCCACGGATCGACGGCTTTACAAATTGTTGATTCTTCCTGTATATAAATCTGTGTATTACGAGCAATACGAGCAGAAAAATCTGTCGGAAGTGCAATAGCTTCATCAAGAGCATTAGTATGCAAAGACTGTGTGTGTCCTAAAGCAGCACCCATAGCTTCAATACAAGTACGCCCAACATTATTGAATGGATCTTGCTCAGTTAAAGACCAACCAGAAGTCTGAGAGTGAGTACGCAAAGCCAAAGACTTAGGATTCTTTGGATTGAACTGTTTTACAATCTTTGCCCACAACAAACGACCTGCACGCATCTTTGCAATTTCCATAAAATGATTGGTACCGATAGCCCAAAAGAATGACAAACGCGGAGCGAATGCATCAATATCCATTCCGGCATTTACTCCAGCACGTAAATATTCTAAACCATCAGCTAAAGTATAAGCCAACTCTATATCCGCAGTAGCTCCAGCTTCCTGCATATGATATCCTGAGATAGAAATTGAGTTAAACTTAGGCATATTTTTAGAAGTATATTCGAAGATATCAGCAATAATCTTCATAGAGAATTTTGGCGGATAAATATAGGTATTACGCACCATAAACTCTTTCAAGATATCATTTTGAATTGTACCTGACAACTGTTCTAAAGTAGCTCCTTGTTCCAAGCCTGCTACAATATAAAATGCCAAAATAGGCAGAACTGCACCGTTCATAGTCATAGATACAGACATCTTGTCCAAAGGAATCTGGTCAAACAGAATCTTCATATCCAAGATCGAGTCGACAGCAACTCCAGCTTTTCCAACATCACCAATTACACGCGGGTGATCTGAGTCATAACCACGATGAGTCGCCAAGTCAAATGCAACAGACAAACCTTTCTGCCCTGCAGCCAAGTTGCGACGATAGAATGCATTTGATTCTTCTGCAGTAGAGAAACCTGCATACTGACGGATTGTCCAAGGACGTAAAGGATACATTGCTGAATACGGTCCACGTAAATAAGGAGGGATACCTGCCACGTAATTCAGATGTTCCATTCCTTTCAAATCATCGGCAGTATAAGCCGGTTTCACCGGAATCAATTCCGGTGTCGTCCAATTTTTAGCGATATGGTTGGCTTTTTCCCATTCATCAGCAGTCATGGTAGTCTTTTCAGCCGCTTTAATATTTATATCTTTAAAATTCGGTTTCATCTTTTAAATGTTAAAGAGTTTATTGAATTAAATGCCAAGCTTCTCTTGGTAAGCTTTCAGTTCTTCCAACACGTTATTCTTAACGTGAATATAATTCATCAAGCCTTTAGCTTCCAATTCTGGACGGCTTTCTGGATTACCAGCTACCACAACAATGGCTTTATCTTTCAATTTGTCAAAGGCTTCAGGAGCAAAACTAGCATATTCATCATCAGAACTACATAATACCACAATAGAAGCCTTATTATCCAAACAAGCCTGGACACCTTCATCTACAGTTTTGAAGCCATTGTTATCCTTCACTTCAAAACCAGCACAAGCAAAGAAGTTGCATGCAAACTGTGCACGAGCCTTACGCATAGCCAAGTTACCCATCGGGAACATATAAACAACAGGACGTCCATTCTTAGCTGTAAACATATCTGTTTTCAAACGCATAGCTTCAAAAGCAGCCGGACCTCTATATGGTTTCAATGTTTCAACTTCCGCATCAGCAACAGTCTCATCTTCAGGTTCGAAAATACAAGCACACAATTCATGATCTATCTTCTCATTAAAATTCGGGAACTGATTCACTCCTACAAAGTTTTCCTTACGTTGAGCGATAGCCAAGTCTCGAGCCTGAGCCGTTGCTTTCACTGCAGCCTGAACAAAACCCTTCTTCATTGCCTCAACATATCCTCCCTGCTCTTGAACTTCTAAGAACAATTTCCAAGCAGCTTCTGCTATATTTTGTGTCAACTCTTCAATATAATAAGAACCTCCAGCGACATCAACAATTTTAGCAAAATGAGACTCTTCCTTTAGCAACAACTGCTGATTGCGGGCAACGCGTTCTGCCAATTCTGTAGGTTGGCATTCAAAAGTATCGTCAAACGGATGAACCGTAAATGAATCAACACCACCTAAAACAGCAGACATTGTTTCAGTTTGTGTACGCAACATATTTACATTCGGGTCATAAACAGTCTTGTTCCATTCAGAAGTTTCAGCATGAATATTCATCATACATTTACAATTGCAACAAGGATTGTAAGCCTTCACAATATGAGCCCACAAATAACGAGCAGCACGCAATTTTGCAATTTCCATAAAATATTTAGATCCTGTAGCAAAATGGAAACGCATTTTAGGAGCGATGTCGTTAACACTCATTCCGGCATCAGTCAATTTATCCAAATACTCAACACCGGCAGCCAAAGAAAAGCCTAACTCCTGCACAATAGATGAACCTGCATTGTTAAATACATATCCACCCACTTCAATAGTTTTGAAGTTTTTATAAGCAGCCATTTTCTCAACATTTGT
This sequence comes from uncultured Odoribacter sp., assembly GCA_934725835.1. GTDB lineage: Bacteria > Bacteroidota > Bacteroidia > Bacteroidales > Marinifilaceae > Odoribacter. Next base: position 2,173 of record CAKVCR010000080.1, on the reverse strand, counting down.
CTTGACTACAGCATACGGGTTTTCATTGCAACATTTCCCTTTACGAGCCAACGCACTCAACGGATCAATATTGATACCGCCATAAACCTTTTCAGGAGCAATGCCTCTTTCTTCAACAACAGCCTTGAAAGCATCCAAAACAGTACTCTTATGGCATCCAGCAACGAAGTTAATCTCTACGCACTCCAAGCAGATGTCCTTCAACAGAGTTTCCATATCAGTTTTGGTAAAATCTCTGCATCCACTTAATACAAATCCCAAAGAATTAACGCCACGGTTTAGTACATCCAAAGCTTTTTTATTGGCATCAGCAACATTTTCTACAACAATATCCTGACGTACATACCAATCATTATTATCCTTCTTGTTGCCTCTGACAAATGGAAATTCTCCCGGAAGACAATTCAGGTTCTTCAAGTCTTCCATATTCTCCAACCGATACATCGGCTGAACATTGAAACCTTCATTGGTTCTCCATACAAGCTTTTTATTGAAATCGGCCCCCTTCAGGTCCACAGTGACTTTGTCAATCCACTCTTGCATGGTATTCGGCGCAAACTCACTGAAAAGCTTACAATTTTCTTTTTCTGCCATAATTTATATATTTAACTGTAACTGTTTGTTTGAAAAAACGAACAAATTTAGCCCTTTTAGGGGTATAAAAAAAGTATTTACAACCTTTTTTCTTCTACAGAGCAATGAATTATGCGTCAACAACTCACAAAGAGTCCTAGCATAATCTTAAAAATAGCCTATTTAATCAAATCCCAGTTCAAATTCATCCAATAACAAAAGGCTTGTATCACTACCGACAAAATAATCTCCATATTTGCTAGAAGTTGCAACAATAACTATATAAGTTGGCTTTTTAGTAAGATCTCTATACTTTATATCAATTGAAAACTGCTCATACTGTGTCATCTCCTGAGAAGTCTTCAATTCCCCATAAGCAATAATGGATTTATTATTCTCACTGCAGTCCAAAAGAGTTTCTGTCTTGGTATTAGCATGAAAAGCTTCAGTCCAGTCACACAATGCCACGTAAATATGACAACTATCTGTTTTACCCTTCAAATCATCAAAACGATTGTCATTTTTGGGTAAACGATTTATAATACCAGGAATGTATTTATAGTAACCAGTCAACGTCGTTGGGCGTCCTTTATAAGGAATTCCGAAATCAAGTTTGGCATTAAAACCATCCAAACCGGCAAACTTACCGGTATAAATACTTCCTGCAGCAAACTTTACTGCGGCCCAACAAGACTGCAAACGCGCAGCAGAACCTTGTATCACCTCTTTAGTTTCTTCTGTCGTTGGATTAAAACCGAAACTTGCACCTCCTTTATTACCAGAATCCCATGTTTCTATACCCTCTTCCCCTGTATACCATGCTTTCCCTTCCATATACCACTTATCAAAATTACTGTAGGGCACTTGCTCAACATTTTCTGTAGTAAAAGCTACCTCTGAACCAACCTGATTACCCACAATAGCTCTAAACACATAATCAGTTTTAGGCTTTAACTTGGTTACTTTCGTTGAAAAAGTTTTTCCATCAACATCAGCTTTTATTTTCGTCCAATTTGCCTCTCGCACTTGCTTGTATTCAAAATAGGGTTGACTGTTACTTCCTGAAGGGATATTCCCAGTAAGATAGGCGAATTTTGCCCATGCATTCACATTCCCGGTTATTCCATCTGTATCATCTCTGGAGTCTTTAAATACTGACACCAACCATCTTTCAGTTCTTCCAAAAGCAGTCACGTAAATTGTCTGTTGCTTTTGAAAATCTTTCAAATCTACAGGTTCAGGATTATAGCTTGCTAAAGAAGAGCCTAATTTCACATCTTTCACTTTAATATTGGTAAAATCTTGGTCTTTATCAACAATTACACTCACCATCTTCTCTGCAACATTTATCACCGCTTCTCCCACTTGATTTTCAACATTAAAATAACGTTCTATGTGTTGGTATGCCACAATTGTCCATTCATATTCCTGATAGGTATTAACAACAAATTTATAAGGTTGAGATAAATTAAACAAAGAATCAACGATTATAGACGTTGTCGGCTCTATAAACACTTTTTGTTCTCTAGCAGGATCTGCAGACAACTCCAATGCTAATAAGCGCACATTTTGAATATCAACAGTATCACTTAACGTCAAC
>CAKVCR010000079.1 GCA_934725835.1 uncultured Odoribacter sp. | reverse complement strand
TGCGTTCCTCCGAGATGGACGATACGCTATGTGTGCGTGCCGTTGTCAGTGACGGTATTGGCAATATGGTATCTACCTGCAAGCGATGAGCAAATGGGAATTACAGATACTGAATATCCGTTATCAGGTACATACTGGAGTTCTACTGCAGCTCAAGCTAATAAACAAGCATATGTTTATTCAAGCGGAATCAACGCCATTGAAACAGACAGAATGGCAACGCATAAGATTCGTGCTGCTCGAAGGAAGTAAATACGGAGGTTTAGATTTTAGATTAAGGAATCATTTTTATTTGTAAAAGTGTTGAGAGACCGGATTCATATCAAAGCAATGAATCCGGTCTTTTTTTTTAGAACATTTGGTGGAAAACGGCAAAATGCGCTAAAACATTTGGTGGGAAATTTTTAATGCTTTATTTTTACCTTAAAATTGAAGGATTATGGGAGATGACGCTATACCGGCACAATTAAGCAGATTTGGAGGTTGATGCCAAATTACTAAATCTCGGAATTTTTTATTATCTTCGCAGGAAAGATAGGTGCACGTAGTTCGATATATGAAAGGTTATGATGAATGTTAACGAGTATAGTCAGATATCTAAGCGCAAGCGAATTCCGTATGGAATGATGAATTTTGTGGATGTCCGTGAAGACGACTGCTATTTTGTGGACAAGACGGTGTTTATTCCGACTATCGAGGCTGCCAACAAGTTTTTCTTCCTGATTCGCCCGCGTCGGTTTGGAAAGAGCCTGATGATATCGATGTTGCAACATTACTACGATGTACGGGATAAGGCATCTTTCGAGAAGTGGTATGGCGGATTGTATATCGGAAAGCATCCGACACCCGAGCGGAATTCATATCTGGTAATCTATTTGAATTTTGCTGTGGTGAGTGCTGAATTGCGCAGCTATCGTCAGTCTTTGGATGCGCATTGCAATACTGCTTTTGACTTTTTCTGTGATGTTTACCGGGATTATTTGCCCGAGGGTACCCGAGAGCGGATGAATGAAAAGGTCGGTGCAGTGGAGCAACTGGATTTCCTGGTCCGTGAATGTAGCAAAGCCAATCGGTCCGTTTATCTGTTTATTGATGAGTATGATCATTTTACCAATAAGATACTGGCTGAACCTGCATGTATGGAGGATTATAAGAGCGAAACGCATGGTACGGGTTATCTGCGTAGCTTCTTCGACACCGTGAAGACGGGCACTTACTCATCGCTCAAACGTGTGTTTGTTACGGGAGTCTGTCCCGTGACAATGGACGACCTGACAAGCGGATTCAATATCGGGACTAACTACAGCTTTTCGCCGGAGTTTAACGAATTGGTCGGATTTTCTGAAGCTGATGTGCGGGAAATGTTGGATTATTATGCCACAACCTGTGAATTCCATCACACAACTGATGAGTTGATTGAAATCATGAAGCCATGGTATGACAACTATTGCTTTGCAGAAGAGAGTTATGGTCGCACATCTATGTATAACAGTAATATGGTGCTTTATTTTGTGGATAATTATATTCGCAGCGGTTGTCAAGTACCCAGGCGGATGATTGAGGACAATATCCGGGTGGATTATAACAAGTTGAAAATGCTTATCCGCAAAGACAAGGAGTTTGCACATGATGCTTCTATTGTTCAGACTATCGTGCAACAAGGATTTATAACAGGCGAGTTGAAAGCCGGTTTCCCGGCTGAACAGATTACCGATACCGACAATTTTATCAGTCTGCTCTACTATTTCGGAATGCTGACCATCGATGGAATATATGAGGGAAAGACTAAATTAAGCATTCCTAACCGGGTGGTGAGTGAGCAGCTTTACAAGTATCTGTTGGCTACGTATGGTGAAAACGACCTGAGGTACGAAACGTATAAGTTCGGAAATTTGGAGTCTAAGTTGGCATATCGCGGTAATTGGCGGGATTATTTCGGTTATATAGCCGATTGTATAAAGACCTACTCTTCTCAGCGCGACAAGCAGAAAGGAGAGTATTATGTCCATGGTTTTACGTTGGCTCTTACTTCGCTGAACCCTTTCTACCGTCTGGTGTCGGAACTGGATAATGAGGAGGGGTATGCCGATATTTTCATGCTTCCGCTGCTGGATGTTTACAATGACATGAAACACAGTTATATCATTGAATTGAAATATGCCAAAAGCAGTGACAGTGCTGTGCGGGTGGAGCAGCTTCGCCGCAAGGGTATTGAGCAGGCAAACCGCTATGCTGCTACGGAAATTGTGCATCGGCATATCGGCCATACGCAGTTGCATAAAATTGTGGTGGTATTCCATGGCGTGGATATGGCTGTGTGCGAAGAAATAATCTGGAAAATTAAAGAAAAAAAGTAGGAATATAAATTTATTTGACTACATTTGCGTTGTCATGGTGACCTATCCTCGTACTGGGGAATAGGTTGAATAGGGAAACCGGTGGAAATCCGGTACTGTACCCTCAGCTGTGAGTTCCTTTAAAGGTTTTTGCATTCCTTATAGTCACTTTCTCCAATTGGAGGGGGGAAGACTGCAAAAGCCGGAACGAGTCAGAAGACCTGCCTGACACATATTTACTGCTTGTTTTGGGGAATAGGAACAGACGGTATGTGCATAGTTTTTTCGAGAAGGTTTGACGAGCAGAACAGAGATGTTTTGTGAAACACGAAAGTATGGCTCGATGTACGAGGCGTGAAGAGGTGTTTTTCCCGTTGTGGGGATGGTTTGCTTCAACGTTTGCGTAGTCCGGCGTACGTGTGCTGTAAAAGCATGCGGAAGTAGTTTTTTGTGTTTTTGATTAAAGAATTTTTTCTCAATATAGACTATATATATTAACAAAAACAACATTAACTATGATGACTAAAGCAGAGTACATTGAGAGTCTTCGCAAATTAAGACTGAAAGTTTATTTTATGGGTGAATTGATAGAGAATCCGGTGGACCACCCGATGATTCGTCCTTCTATGAATTCGGTTGCCAAAACGTATGAGTTGGCGGAGAAACCGGAATATCAGGATTTGATGACTGTTTATTCGCCTCTGATAGGAAAACGGATTAACCGTTTCTGTCATTTGCATCAGAGTGCGGAGGATTTGGTGAACAAAGTGAAAATGCAGCGTTTGCTGGGACAGCAGACGGCAGCATGTTTCCAGCGTTGTGTGGGAATGGATGCCTTTAATGCTATTTTTTCAACGACGTTTGAGATGGACCGGGCGCTCGGCACGGACTATCATAAGCGTTTTACAGAGTATATGAAGTTTGTGCAGGAGAATGATTTGACGGTGGATGGGGCAATGACCGACCCTAAGGGAGACCGCAGTCTGTCGCCTTCGAAGCAGAAGGACCCTGATATGTATATGCACGTGGTGGAGGTTCGTGAGGACGGTATCGTTGTGCGGGGAGCCAAGGCGCATCAGACGGGTGCTGTGAATTCGCATGAGCATTTGATTATGCCTACGGTGGCGATGAGGGAGGAGGATAAGGATTATGCTATTTCTTTTGCTGTGCCTTCGGATGCTGAAGGCGTGTTTATGGTGTATGGGCGGCAGTCGTGTGATACGCGCAAGTTGGAATGCGGCGCAGATATGGATTTGGGAAATTCACAGTATGGAGGGCATGAAGCACTGGTGATTTTTGATGATGTCTTTGTCCCGAAAGAGCGGGTGTTTATGTGTAGGGAATATGAATTTGCCGGTATGATGGTGGAGCGTTTTGCCGGTTACCATCGTCAATCTTACGGTGGTTGTAAGGTGGGTGTGGGTGATGTGTTGATTGGTGCAGCGGCATTGGCTGCCGATTATAACGGAGTGCCGAAGGCTAATCATATCAAGGATAAGCTGATTGAAATGACGCATCTTAACGAGACGCTTTATGCCTGTGGTATCGCCTGTTCTGCCGAGGGACAGAAAATGCCGGCAGGGAATTATCAGATTAATCAGTTGTTGGCGAATGTCTGTAAGCAGAACGTGACCAGAATGCCTTATGAGATTGCCCGTTTGGCAGAGGATATTGCCGGAGGGTTGATGGTGACGATGCCGTCGGAGCAGGATTTGCGCCACGAGAAGATAGGTCCGTATGTGGATAAGTATCTGAAGGGTGCGGCAGGAACGTCGACAGAGAACAGGATGCGTATTTTGCGTTTGATTGAGAATATCACACTGGGGACTGCTGCTGTCGGTTACCGGACAGAGTCGATGCACGGAGCAGGTTCGCCGCAGGCTCAGCGAATCATGATTGCCAGACAGGGGAATCTGGATGCCAAGAAAGAATTGGCTAAGGTGATAGCTAAAATAGATGAGGATAAAGATGGAAAATAGTTTTAAAGTGCATACGGTTGCCGAGGCTGTCCGGGCTATAGAGAGCGGTCGGCGGGTGGTCTTCGGGCATGCGGCGGGATGTCCGAAGGTGGTCCCTGCCGAGATGGTGGCGCAAAAGGACCGATTGAGCGATGTGTGGATCTATCATATGCTCACGCTTAACAATGGAGAGTATCTGACTCCTGAAATGGAGGGGCATTTCAGGCATGTCACCAATTTTGCAGGCGCAAATTCCCGGCAGGCAGTGGCAGAAGGAAGGGCAGATTTTCTTCCGGCATTCTTTTATGAAGTGCCGTCGCTTTTTGAGAAGGTGTTCCCTGTTGATGTGGCGGTGATTCAGGTGTCCCGACCGGATGATGCGGGTTATTGCAGTTTCGGATTGTCCTGTGATTATACGAAAGCTGCTGCGGAAAAGGCTAAGGTGGTGATAGCTGAAATGAATGAGAGTATGCCTTATGTAGGAGGAGATAATCGTGTACATGTATCACGGTTAGACTATATTATTCCTACGAATTTGCCGGTGCCGGAGATTTCATTGCCGGAGATTTCCGAGGTCGAGAAGGCTATCGGGAGAAATTGTGCTGCATTGATAGAAGACGGTTCGACATTGCAATTGGGGATTGGTGCAATCCCTGATGCCGTGCTGCTGTTTATGAAGGATAAAAATGATTTGGGGATACATACGGAAATGTTTTCGGACGGCGTCATTGATTTGGTGGAATCGGGGGTGATTAACGGAAGCAGGAAGACATTGCATCCGGGTAAATTGGTGGCAACTTTCTTAATGGGTACGCGACGGTTGTATGATTTCGTAGACCGGAATCCCGATGTGGAGATGTATCCGGTGGATTATGTGAATGACCCAAGGGTGATTGCGCAAAATGAAAAGATGGTCTCCATCAATTCGTGTATTGAGGTGGACCTGACAGGACAGGTGGCTTCTGAAACAATCGGGTTGAGACAGTTTAGCGGAACCGGCGGACAGGTGGATTATGTGCGGGGGGCTGCCTGGTCGAAGGGTGGAAAATCCATTATGGCGATACCGTCGACAGCTGCGAAAGGAAAGAGTTCGCGGATTGTGCCTTTTCTGACCTATGGGGCTGCCGTCACCACTTTGCGTAATGATGTCGACTATGTTGTGACGGAGTATGGAATTGCCCGTTTGAAAGGAAAAACATTGGAGCAAAGAGCCAGGGCGTTGATTGCAATTGCTCATCCTGATTTCCGACCGATGCTTGAGGAAGAGTATAGGAGGCGGTTTGTAAAAAGCAGTATTAAGTTGTAGTTATGAATTTTAAATCGTATTAGTGATGCAATTGTTTAAATTGAAGACCCGATTGAGCAAAGCCGACAGTTTTGCCGCTTTTGCCCGTGAGTTTAATCTGTCGAAACATGATTTGGTGATTACCAATGAATTTCTTTATGAGCCTTTTATGAAACCGTTGGACTTGCCTTGCCATTTTGTGATGCAGGAAAAATATGGGTTGGGAGAACCGTCGGACGTGATGATGAATACTATTTTGTCGGATGTGAAACGTCTGTCATTTAATCGGGTGATTGCGGTAGGAGGCGGTACGGTGATAGATATTTCCAAGCTTTTTGTGTTGAAAGATCTGGAGAACGTAACGGATGCTTTTGAACGTAGGATACCGATTGTAAAGGAAAAGCAATTGGTGATATTGCCGACAACCTGCGGAACAGGCAGTGAGGTGACGAATATTTCAATCGCAGAGATTGTAGCGAAACATACGAAGATGGGTCTGGCTGACGATGCTATTGTGGCGGATGATGCAGTATTGGTGCCGGAATTGTTGAAGGGGTTGCCGTTCAAGTTTTATGTATGCAGTTCTATAGATGCTTTGATACATGCGATGGAGTCGTATGTGTCCCCGAAAGCGAATCCTTATACCCGTCTGTATTGTCGGGCTGCTATCGATATTATTTTGGATGTATTTAAGGGTATCGTTGATAAAGGGCCTGATTACCGTTTTGAGAGGCTGGAAGATATGCTGATGGCAAGTAATTATGCCGGGATTGCTTTTGGAAATACGGGTGTAGGTGCCGTGCATGCGTTGTCGTATCCATTGGGAGGATGTTATCATGTGCCTCATGGAGAAGCTAATTATCAGTTTTTTACAGAGGTGTTCAGATGGTATGACGCTAAAAATCCGTCGGGTGAAATCGCAGATTTGAATGAGTTTGTCTGTAAGCGTCTCGGTGTCGATAAGAATCCTTATCCGGCACTCGATGAGTTGCTGGGGAAGTTGATTTCAAAGAGCCGTTTGCGTGTTTTTGGAATGAAAGATAGCGAGATACAAGAATTTACAAATAGTGTCTTGAGTACGCAGCAGCGTTTGTTGGCAAATAATTATGTGCCTTTGTCGGAGAATGAGATTATGGAGATTTACAGGAAGTTGTATTAAGTAAATAGTAGTATATATGGAAATAGATAAAATGGTGGCGAGAGCCCGTAAAGCACAAGATGTTTATGAGCATCATTTTGATCAGGAACAGGTGGATGCAGTGATTAAAAAAGCTGCCAAGGTGATATATGATCATGCAGAAGAGTTGGCACGTTTGGCTGTGGATGAAACCGGAATGGGGGTCTATGAGCATAAGGTGGTCAAGAATAGAAATAAATCGAAAGGTGTATACCATAATTTGAATGGTAAAAAGTCTATGGGAATTATCGATATGGATGAACGTTCCGGATTGATAGAGATTGCCAAACCGATAGGGGTCGTTGCAGGTATCACTCCAATGACGAATCCTATTGTGACCCCGATGTCGAAGATTATTTTTGCATTGAAGACAAAAAATGCAATTATTATAGCTCCGCATCCGCAGGCTAAGAAATGCTCGACTCTTGCGGTCAATCTGATTAAAGAAGCGGTGATTCCTTCGGGCGTGCCGGAAGATTTGATACAGGTGATAGAGGAACCTTCGATTGATAAAACCAAGGCATTGATGGAGGCGTGTGACGTTGTTGTGGCAACTGGCGGTATGCCTATGGTGAAATCGGCTTATTCTTCCGGGAAACCGTCGTTTGGGGTTGGAGCGGGGAATGTTCAGGTGGTTCTTGACAGAAATATCGATTTGAATGTAGCGGCTGAGAAGGTGATTACGGGGCGTGCATTTGATAATGGCATTATTTGTTCGGGAGAGCAATTTTTTACCTATCCGGCAAGCGACAGGGAGGCCGTATTGCAGGCATTTAAGGCGCATGGGGCTTATTTTGTCGCTCCGGAGGAAAAAGCCCGTCTGCTGGATACACTTTTCCCGGAAGGTAAAATTAACCGTAGTCTGGTGGGACAGCCTGTTGCAAAGATTGCTGAGGCTGCAAGGATTGCCGTGCCTGAAGGGACCCGAGTGATTGTTGCCGAAGCGGAAGGTGCCGGACATGCTGACAGAATCTGCAAGGAAAAGATGTTCCCGGTGATGGGATGTCTTGGATATGACAATTTTGAAGAGGCTCTCCGGATTGCTAAAACCAATTTAAGCATGGAAGGGAATGGGCATACGGCAGGAATTCATTCAAACGACCAAGCCAATATCATAAAGGCGGGGACGGAATTATCTGTTTCGCGTCTGATTGTGAATGCTCCTTGTGCCACGACTGCCGGCGGTTCTATTCAGAACGGATTGCCTGTTACAAATACATTAGGTTGCGGTAGTTGGGGAAATAATTCCATTTCAGAGAATTTTACTTACAAGCATTTATTGAATATCACCCGGATAGCTCCATTGTCGGCACGTATTTATGTACCTTCGGATGCTGAGATTTGGGCGGAATGATTTTTTTACTAATTGCTTGATTTTAGATTGTTCAGCGTATGGAATTACAACTGAGTATAAAGGAGATATTTACAGCTTTTATGGTTTTGTTTGCTGTGATTGATATCACCGGTTCGACACCTATTATTATTAACCTTAATGCAACGGGTAAACAGATTCAGGCGGGTAAAGCTGCTTTGCTCTCTTGGATTCTTATGGTTGTCTTTTTATTTGCAGGAGATGCTTTGTTGAAACTTTTTAATGTGGATATTTCTTCATTTGCCATTGCCGGCGCTTTGGTGTTGCTGGTACTGGCAGTGGAGATGATATTCGGAGTGGAAATTTTCCGTAATGACGGTCCCGGTGGTAACGCTACGATTGTTCCTGTAGTGTTTCCGTTGGTTGCCGGGGCAGGGACGCTGACAACGGCTCTTTCTTTGCGTGCGGAGTGTCATATGACCAACTTGATAGTGGCTATAACATTGAATATGCTGCTGGTTTATATTGTGCTTCGCAATGCCTGGCTGGTAGAGCGCATTTTGGGGAAGAACGGTGTTTATATCTTGCGTAAGCTTTTCGGCATTATCTTATTGGCGATGTCTATCCGGCTTTTTATAAGTAATCTGACACTCTTGCTTGAAGGGTTTTGAGATAATAAAAAAGAATACGATGGGTTCTATAATGCACACCATCGTATTCTTTTGTTATCTAAAGAAGTTTGCTGTTTACTTACCAGTGGCTTTCAGAGCAAATTCACGTCCGGCACGCAAACCTTTCAAGTTCATTTCAACAACCTCTTCTCCCTTGCGTGAGAAAATGGCACGGATACCGTCTTCGAGGTATTCGAAAGGAATTTCAATGAATGGAGAAGCTGCTCCCAACATGACGAAGTTGCTGGCACGTACGTTGTCTGTCGCTTCTTTGGCGATGGTATCGGCATCAATCACCACGTGGTGGGGAAGAGCTGCCAGTGTCGCAGACAATGCTTCTGTATCCGGATAGTTCGGAATGTTGATAAACGGAGTGGCATTCGTCACTACATATCCGCCTTTGCGCAAGAACGGCAGGTAACGGAGAGCTTCCATCGGTTCTACAGAGAGGATGATGTCGGCTGTCCCCTTGGCAATCAGGTCGGAATATATAGGTTTGTCGGATATGCGCATGTACGATTGTACATCACCGCCACGCTGGCTCATTCCGTGAGTCTCGGCCTGTTTCATGTATAAGTTGTTGGTCAGTGCTGCTGAACCCAGGGCAGCTGCGATGGAGAGGATTCCCTGTCCGCCTACGCCTGCTAATATAATGTCTGTTTTCATACAATTAGTCTTGATAATGAGAAATTATTTTTTCTTTTTTGCGTCTCTGGTAGCCTTCTGGATACATACACGACGCGGAATGATGACAGATACTCCCTTGTATTCCAATTCGGTGCGGATAATCTGACACAATTCTTCGTGGTTTTTCGGTACAGGAAGCAGTACACGGATGTGTTCCGGTTCAACACCGATACCCCTACAGATGGATTCAATCTTGCCTAATGCCGATGATTCCTGTCCGCCGGTCATGGAGATGGATTCGTTGTCGGAAATGATAACGGTGATAGGAGTCTTTTCGTTTACAGCATCCAACAGACCGGTCATTCCGGAGTGTGTGAAGGTTGAGTCGCCAATTACTGCTACTGTCGGGAATAAGCCGGCATCGCAAGCTCCTTTTGCCATGGTGATGGATGCACCCATATCAACGCAACTGTTGATAGCCTGGAATGGAGGAAGTGCACCTAAAGTGTAGCAACCTATATCTGAGAATACGCGACCTTCACCGTAGGTGGCAATCACCTCGTTCAATGCCTTGTATACGTCTCTGTGGCTACAACCGTTACACAATGCCGGTGGACGAGGCGCAACGATTTCCGGTACCGGAGCGCCTTCTGTTGTCGGCAAGCAAAGTGCTTTGGCAACTAAGTCCGGATTAAGTTCGCCGTCGCGTGGGAGGCTTCCGTCCAGACGTCCCAGGATGTTTTCATTGCCTGGGTAACCTTTCAGCATGTTCTCTACCATCGGGTAGCCCTCTTCCAATACCATGATTTGCTTACATTCGCGCATCAGGCGTTTGATCATCTTGCGAGGCAATGGGTATTGGCTCACTTTAACTACCGGATATTTGCATTTGCCATCGAAGTTTTCCATCAGATAGTTGTAGCCGATACCGCAAGCCACGATACCTAATGATTTGTCTTCGCCGTCGATGTATTGGTTGAACGGTGACTGTTCAGAGGCTTTTACGAAATCTGCCTGTTTCTCAAGCAACAGTTTGTAGCGTCTGCGTGCAATGGCAGGCAGCAGGACGAACTGGCGTTTGTCCTCTGGCAGATGGAGATGGTTTTCTGCCAATCCTTCGCTTGGTTCTACACCAGAACGGGAGTGTGCCAGACGGGTGGTGATACGCATCAATACGGGGCTGCCTACTGTTTCTGACAGGGCGAATCCGTAGCGGGTCATGTCGTATGCTTCCTGCTGGTTGGACGGTTCCAGGATTGGAACTAAAGCGAATCTACCATATTCGCGAGAATCCTGCTCGTTCTGAGACGAGTGC
>CAKVCR010000078.1 GCA_934725835.1 uncultured Odoribacter sp. | reverse complement strand
TTGAAAAATTTGAAACTGATAAGGTTTGGACGGCAGTGTTTTTTGATGCCGAACAGAATTATTTTTATCTGAAGCGTTTCCGTTTCGAAGAGTCTATGAAATTAAACAGCTTTATCGGGGATACGAAGGGTTCGTACCTGGTTTGTCTGAGTGATAAGCAGCATCCGCGTTTTGAAGTGGTATTTGGGGGACGTAATGAATCGCGACCGTCGGAGGTAATTGTTGCTGAGGATTTTATTGCCGAAAAGTCATTCAAGGCTCATGGCAAGCGTGTAACAACATTTGAGGTAAAGGAAGTTCGAGAGATGGAACCTTTGGATCAGGAGACTGAAAATGTTGAAGATGTGGTATTTGAAATTACAAATCCCGAAGATGTGGCAGGAGAAACGCAGATGACCTTGGATTTTAGTCAAGAAGAATGAAATATTTTTTAGTAGGATATATGGCATGCGGAAAAAGCCGGAGAGGACGTTTGATGGCAGAGAGTCTTGGTGTGCGTTTTATAGATTTGGATGGTTATATTGAAAGACGTGAGATGAGGACAATTTCGCAAATTTTCGCTGTTGACGGAGAGGATGTTTTCCGGAAATTAGAGCAGAGATATCTGCATGAAGTGTGTGAACTATATGGAGATTTTGTGATGGCAACTGGGGGAGGAACTCCTTGTTTTTTTGATAATATGAAGTATATGAACGGACAGGGTAAAACGATTTTTCTGAATACGGATATTGACATTATAGTCAGTCGTCTGTTGAAGGCTAAGTTTCGCCGTCCGCTGATTAGTAAGCTGAATGGTAATGATGTGTATAAATATGTAGAAAAACATCTGCAAGAAAGAATGCCTTTTTACATGCAGGCACAAACGATAGAAAATAGCCATATATCTTGAAGTTATGGGAGAACGTATAACTTTTCGAAGGAATGAGGGTTTGAAAGTGATAAAGCCCTATTGGCGAGGAAATCCCATCGTGAAGGGGCGTTTTGTAAATCGCCAGCATCGGACCAAACATGGAGTTGGCAATGTGATGAAGTGGCGATTTTCTCCCAATCCACAACGGAAAGAGAAACGTCGAGAAAATTGGAATCCACATTTGATTCCTGTGCATAGTCTGGAGCATATAAGTGGTAATTTTTTGGTGTGGTTGGGACATAATTCATTTTTTATGCAGTTGGCTGGTAAGCGGATTATGTTTGATCCTGTTTTCGGAAATATTCCTTTTGTTAAGCGCAAAAGTAAATTTCCTGCTGATCCAGCGGTGTTTAAACATATTGATTATTTACTGGTTAGTCATGATCACTTTGATCATCTGGATAAACCGAGTGTAGTGAGGCTTTTTAAGGATAATCCTCAGATGAAAGTGTTTTGCGGGCTTGGTGTCGGAGAATTGATTCAAGGATGGTGTCCGGGAATGGAGGCCGTGGAGGCAGGTTGGTATCAACAGATGGATGACGGTCAATTAAAAATTTCTTTTCTTCCGGCCCAGCATTGGGGTAAACGTTCGTTGAACGATGGGGGACAACGATTGTGGGGGGCTTTTATGTTGCAAGGAGGTGGTTTGTCTGTGTACTATGGCGGTGATACAGGGTATTCAAATCATTTTGTAGAGATTCCTGAGTTGTTAGGGGAGCCGGATTATGCTTTGTTGGGAATTGGAGCCTACAAGCCGAGGTGGTTTATGCAACCGAATCATATTTCACCTTATGATTCGTTGACTGCTTCAGAAGAGATGCGAGCAAGAATAACGATTCCTATGCATTATGGTACGTTTGATTTATCAGATGAGCCGTTAAGTGATCCTCCTGCAGTGTTTGCGGAAGAGGCAAGAAAACGTGGTGTTCGGGTGGAAATACCAGCTTTGGGAGAGGTGATAAAACTAACTAAGTGATTTTTATGAAATACAGAGAGGAACAGATTTTATATTTAATAAATCATGGGAATCAAGAAGGTTTGAAATGCCTTTTTGATTCTTATTATAAACCTCTTTGTGTTTTTGCAATGAATTTTCTGGATTCTTTTGAAGAAGCTGAAGATGTTGTACAAGATGTTTTTGTGAAATTTTGGGAGCAGTTTAATAACCGTCATTTTGAAGGCTCTTTCAGAGCCTATTTATTCTCTTCTGTACAATATGCATGTGTACGTGAATTTAAAAAGAAAATAAAATATAGCTTTCAGCCTTTGGAATGTTTATTAAATCATGCAATTGATACGGAGGAAGACTTTACTACCGAATATCAGAAACTATATAATAAACTTTCCCGTTTACCTGAACAGTGTCGTAAGGTGTTTGAGTTAATTGTTCTGCATGATATGAAATACAAAGATGTGGCTACAGTCCTAGGGGTTTCTGTTAATACTGTGAAAACACATTTTGCACGTGCATTGAAGCAGTTAAGAGGTTCTCTTGATTCTCTTGTCTTATTACTTCTAGTTTGATTTTTTTGCAAAAAAAAGTAGAATTCGTTCACCCATTTTTGATAAACTGTACTTTTGGTAATAAAAGAAGGTACAATTTATAAACGCTTGTGGTATGAATGAAGAGAAACTTATTGATTATATAGTCCGCTATTGTAAGCATGAATTATCTGACTGTGAGTATACAGAGTTAAATTCTTGGCTTGAAGAAGATGTGAATCGTCGAAAATTTGAGGATTATCTAAAATTATATAAAAATGGGCGTAAAATTGGCTGCTGGAAGACTATTGATAAAATGAAAGCCTGGGATAAGGTTGTAAATAGAGTGTCTCATGTGAATGCCAGCAAATCTATCAGGATGAAACATTGGTGGCGGTATGTAGCAGTGATTGTTTCTATTTTAGGAGTTGGATTTGTGTATATTTATCGGTCGTCTTTAGAAAATCATTACGAACAGAACCAGACGGCTGTTATTATTGCTCCCGGAGAGAGAAAAGCTGTCTTACATTTATCTGATGGACAGGAGGTTTTGTTGGGAAATGGAGTTGATGGTGAGCTAATAGAAAAGAATGGTGCTAAAATTACTTATACAAGTAATACATCTTTAAGATATAAAACAGATGAAGCTGAGAGCCAAGAGATTGTTTATAATAAAATTGTAGTTCCTCGTGGAGGAGAATATTCTTTGGTGTTGGCAGACGGTTCGGAAGTGTGGTTGAACGCAGAAAGTGAATTGATTTATCCCGTTGTATTTAAAGGAGCAGAACGTAAAGTGACACTAAAAGGAGAGGCGTTTTTTAAAGTGGTAAAGGATACAGGACATCCTTTCATTGTGCAAAGTGATTATAATCGGATTGAGGTTGTCGGTACTCAATTTAATGTATCTACTTATAATGAAAAATGCATCAAGACAACTTTGTTACAAGGTGCTGTAAAGGTATCTAATGCTCAAGATACAAGGCTTTTAAAGCCTGGAGAACAGGCTGTATGCAGTTCTAACAGTATTGCCGTGCAGGCTGTTGATGCATCGATTATTATTGCTTGGCTACAAGGAGTGTTTGAATTTGAGAATATGAGCTTAAAAGAAATTACAGAGCAGTTGGGGAGATGGTATGATGTGAGATTTGTTTTTGTAAATCCAGAATTGGAGGAGATAATCTATACAGGAGCAGCAACTAGGTATCGTGACTTAAGATTTGTCTTGAATTTTTTAGAAGATTTGTCTGATTTGCAATTTATTATAGAAGGCAAAGTTGTGAAGGTAGAGCGAACGAAGTAACCTATACGTAAACTACAATTATTACTAAATCTAATATTAAACTATTGTATTATGAAAAGAAAATCAAAACACTCATCAAAAGTGCACTTGTGCATTAAGTTGTGCTGTCTTTTTGTGTTTATATTCCAATGGGAGGTACAAGCAGCCTCGCAGACGAAAGTCTCTATTGATATGAAAGAAAAGACATTGCGTGAAGTATTGAAATCGTTCAAGGAGCAGACAGGCATTTATTTTATGTATAATGTTTCTGATGTAGATGTCAATAAAATAGTGTCTGTGCAGGTGAAAGACCTAAGTGTAGAAGAAACGTTAAAAAATATATTTAGCTCGCTGCCTTATCGGTATAAAATGGTTGAGGATTACATTTTGATTACTAAAAAGGAGATGCAGCAGACGCAGGTTAATGAAAGAAGAGTTGTAAAAGGTAAGGTCGTGGATAAAGACGGCAGACCTTTGCCTGGTGTTTCTATTTTGGTGAAGGGTACTGTATCTGGAGTTGCTACTGATGTAGAGGGTAAATTTGAAATACACTTAAATCCTTCTGAGCGTTTCCTGATATTTTCTTTTGTAGGTATGCGGTCTAAAGAGGTGGAAGCTGATAAAACGGAATTGTATGTGGTGTTGGAGAGTATGGCGGAATTGATGGAAGAGGTGGTTGTGACTACCGGTTATCAGAATATTGAAAAACGTAAATTGTCATCTTCTGTTTTTTCTATTGATGGAGATATTGTGCGGGAAGGGGCTGCATTGGGTTTGGATAATATGTTGCAAGGAAAAATTCCGGGTATGAATGTCATGGCTTCAACATCAACACCTGGAGCTGCAACTAAGATAAGAATACGTGGTTCTTCAACCATATCCGGTAATCAGGAGCCGTTGTGGGTTGTAGATGGTTTTATTTTAGAAGATCCAGTTCCTATTTCTGCAGAAGAACTGAATAGTTTAGATAATGTCAACTTGATAGGAAATGCTATATCTTCTTTGAATCCTGAAGATATAGAGCGTATAGATATTTTGAAAGATGCTTCGGCGACTGCAATTTATGGAGTTCGAGCAGCGAATGGAGTAATAGTCATTACTACCAAAAAAGGAAAAATGGGTAAGCCACGTGTTCGTTATTCTATGAATCTTTCAATAAATGAACGTCCTGAGTACGACGGTTTGTATAGAATGAATTCAAAAGAACGAATAGAGGTTTCAAAAGAAATTGAGGAGAGGGGATTACCTTTTGGGGTGCAACCTGCTCGTGTTTCATATGAAGGTGCCTTGATGGATTTGTATGATAGAACAATCACTTATGAAGAATTTCAGCAGAGAGTGAAAAGATTGCAAGAGGTCAATACGGATTGGTTTGATATTATTTATCGTACTTCGTTGACACAGAAGCATAACCTGTCGGTATCTGGAGCAAACGATAAAGTGAATTATTATTTTTCCGGTTCATTCCAAAATGCTCGTGCAACAGTGAGAGGTACGGGTGTAAAGCAGTTTAACGGTTTGATGAAATTGGGAATCAATTTGTATTCCAACTTAAAATTAGATTTGCAGATGAGAGCAGCAACTGATAGTAAAGAATATCTTTATTCATCCATCTCTCCATATTCTTATGCTTTTAAGACCTCTAGAGCTATACCCTGTTACAATGAAGATGGAACATTGTCTTATTATAATAAGAGTCAAGGATTTGAAGTTCCTTTGGTATATAATATAGTTAATGAGATGAATAACACGGGAAATAGTATAAACGGAACTTCTTTGATATTTAATGCTAATTTATTATGGGAAATTATTTCTAATTTGCGTTTGACCGGTGCTATAAGTTATAGCCGTTCTCATACAGAGGAAAAAGCATGGTTTAATGAGCAGTCATATGTTGCAGCAGGATTGCGTAATTATAACTATGGATTAGAACTGCCAGAAAGTGATATTTGGAAATTTGAGCAATGCAAATTACCATATGGAGGAGGCCTGAGAAATAGGGATACTCGTAACACCTCTTATACTGTACGTGCTCAAATCGACTACCGTTTGAATCTTTCAACTATGCATGAATTGACCTTTGTCTTGGGAACAGAGGCACGCTCTTCTAAATATGAAGGATTGAATACAATCCAATATGGTTATTTGCCAGAGCGTGGGGAAAAATTTGTTGAGATAGATCCTATACAGTGGCCTAAATATAACGAGATGGTGAAAAGAGAACCTAATGTTATAACCAATTCTTTGACAAATGTCGCTTCTTGGTATGGAACATTTACTTATGCATATGGAGGACGTTACATTGCTAATTTTAATATACGAGCTGATGGTTCTAATAGTTTTGGTCAAGATAAAAGTAATCGCTTTTTACCTGTTTGGTCTGCATCTTTTAGATGGAATGTACAAGAGGAGTCATTCTTAAAAAATGTGATGTGGTTGAATTTGTTCGCCGTGAGAGGTTCATATGGTATTCAAGGTAATGTATCTCCAGATCAGACACCAAATCTATTAGTTCAATTAGGAAGTTTAGATGCCACTTCAAAACTATATATTTCTAAATTATCAAAACTACCCAATCCAACATTGAAATGGGAAAAAACGGAATCGTATAACATTGGAGTAGATTTTGCATTTTTGAGTAATCGAATTTCAGGTAGTGTGGAAGTATATCGTAAAAAAGGATCTGATCAGATCATTTCAAAGGAGGTTACCAGTACTACCGGTAGTACAAGCATGACTTTGAATGCAGGAAATTTGGAAAATAAAGGATATGAATTAGTTTTGAATTTAATTCCTGTCAGGTCAAAAAAAATTACCTGGGCATTGAATGTGAACGGAGCTCGAAATATAAATAAGGTGACGAAATCGGGAATTACAACAGAGTATGGTTATCGTGACTTTTTGCGAGGTTATGCAATTATTCCCGGTAAATCTTTGAATTCTTTCTATTCTTATAAATATGATAAATTGGATGAGTCTGGTTTACCTACATTTAAAGATATAGAAGAGACTGATGGTATCACTAAAGAGGAGATGTTTGCAAAAGTGTTTGAATATTCTGGGAAGCGTATTCCTGATATCACAGGAGGTTTGGGAACAAGACTGTCTTATAAAAAATTGACTGTTGGAGTTTTCTTCTCTTATAGTTTAGGTAGTAAAATTCGTTTGAATGATTTATATGATGATAGTGGACAGAAATTACCGCAGCCTCAGCAAAATATGCATAAAGATTTTGTGAATCGCTGGAGAAAGCCGGGCGATGAAAATCATACTAATATTCCTGCATTATCTGTTGAACCATTGGATATGTTTGGTTGGAAATCTAATAGAACAATTAAGATTGCTGATAATGCTTGGGAAATGTATAATAAGAGTGATTTGAGAGTAGTATCAGGTAATTATTTACGATTGAAAAATTTGTATGTACGTTATGCTTTAAATGAAAAACTTTGTCATAAAGTACGCGCTAAGAGTGTAAATTTCCGTTTTGAAGCAACTAATCTTTGTTTATTAGCAGATAAGAAGTTAAATGGTCAGGATCCGGAACAGATTACATTAGGAGGAGCGACAACTCCGCCTACATCTTCTTATACTTTGGGTTTAGATATAACATTTTAAAATTGGAAGATTATGAAAAAGTTTATTATATTAATGCTGTCGTTGGTTCAACTAGGGGCTTGCTCTAATTTTCTGAAAGAAACTTCTCAGGATTTAATTGTTCCGAAATCAGTAAAAGATTATCAGGAGTTTTTATTTGGCGAAGGATATTTAAGAGGTGAAACTTCGCTTCATACCTGGTTGGATGTAATGACAGATGATGTTAAAGAGAATATATCAGGATGGTCGTTTGGAAGTGATACGCGTACCAATGCTTTTGGATATTATACTTGGCAAAAATCTCCGGAGGAAACAATTTCCGGAGGTTTGAATAATGATAATGCGTGGGCTACTTATTATCATTCAATATTAATTTGTAATGTGGTGTTAGATGCTACGGGAGATATGGCTGGTAGTGAAAAAGAAATAAGCATGTTGAAAGCTGAATCTCATGCTTTGAGGGCTTGGTCGTATTTTATGTTGGTTAATCTGTATGGTGAGCCTTATGATGAGGCAAGTGCTTCAAATTCTTTAGGTGTGCCTTTGAATAATGTGGTCGGTATGGAAGATCGGCATTTTACGCGAGAATCAGTTGATGTTATTTATGAACAGATAGAGAGTGATTTGACTAAAGCCATTGAGTATTTCTGTACATATGGCTCTGGAAAATCTATATTTCGTTGGAATCTTCCTGCGACTTATTTGTTGGCTTCGCGAGTGAGTCTCTATAAAAAAGATTATGACAAAGTAATTGAATATGCCAATAAAGTGATTGCGACAAATCCACAGTTGTATGATTTGTCAACGATGAGTAGCAATGATTATTTCATTAACAGCAAAAATCCAGAAATATTGTTTACTTATGGGAATTATTTGATTTCTTATTATGCAGTTCTTGCTAAGTGTAATTTCCCTGCTTCCAACGATTTAATTGCTTCTTTAGGAAGTAATGATTATAGAATGACTGCATTTTTGAAAAAAAGAAGTTCATATTATACTGCAAATAAAAGTAATGAATCGGGCTCGACAGGAGTATATGGCTTTGCGCTACGTACAGCAGAAGCTTATCTGAATAGAGCAGAAGCATATGCAGAAAAAGGAGAAACGGATAAAGCTATGGCTGATTTGAAGTCGCTTCGTATGAATCGTTTGAAAGTGTATAAAGATTTAGTTGCAGCATCTAAAGAAGAGGCTATTGATAATGTTAGAGCAGAGCGTCGCCGTGAACTGTGTTTTGAATATCACAGATGGTTTGATTTGAGGCGTTGGGGGCGTCCTCGTATAGAGCATACCTTTACTCGTGATATTAAAAAGCCGGAAACTGTTGAAAGATACGTTTTAGAAGAAAATGATAAGGCATATACTTTACCTTTACCGAGGTCTGTTGTGGAATCGGATCCTTTGATTAAGGATATTATTCGTCCAGACAGAGAGAATCTGAATGCAATAAATGAATAATAGATTATAATTAAAATATATATTATGAAAAATCAATGGATATTATATACCTTAATTGGATTTATGTTTTCTTCTTGTTATAAAGATGAAGATATTGATGGTAAAATTCCAGAACCGAAATATCAGGTTGAAGATAGTGATGACCCAATGGATCATTATATTTATGTCTTTAATAAACAATATGGCAATTACATTTTATATGAATACCAGGAGGTGGATTATAAATGGAATATGAACACGTTGTTGGACATTACTTTGGTGAAACAAAAAGAAAGACCGATCTTGAATGAGGGAGTTCAATACATGAAACAAGTATTGTTTGATGATTATAGTGATGAATTTAAGAAGAAATATTTCCCTTTTAAGATTTTGATGGCTGATTCTGTTCAAGTTGCTAAAAATGGCTCTGTGAGCAAGGATGAGGCCGCTGAAGGTGGTTTGAGCTTTTTAGCAATAGGAAAGATTCGTTCGGGAATAAGCAAAGTTGCAAGTGACAGTCTTTTGAAATTAAAAGGGGAGGTACAGGCTACTCTATGGGCACGTTTCCTTTATAATAATGAAATGTTGCAATTGCCAGAAGCTTTTTGGAGCGTTAGTGGTGAGTATTATGGAGTTAATTTAAAAACGATAGATAATAATTTTAGTTTAAAGCCGGATGAAATAGATGCCAAAAAATATGGTTTTTGGGATCGTAATAGAGTAGCAGATAGCGGAATAAGATACTGCATGGCTCCAGATAAGACTTTGGATGTATATCAATTTATACAGATGATAGTGACCCACACAGCGGATGAAATGAAGGAATTAATGGTAGGGCATGATAAATTAAAAGACAAATATTATTTGTTAATAAACCAGTTGAAGGATGTTTATGGTGTGGATATTCAAGCAATCGGAAATTCTAAATCACATTAAATACTAAAGAATGAAAAATAGATTTTTATTTATTACAGCATTGATATTGGCGGTATGCATGTCAGTGCAGGCAAATGATGTAAAGCGAAAGAGAAATAAAAAGCAGCAAACTTCTTCTACTGCTTTAAGTGCCATGATGTCAAAAGATAAGAACGATGGAAAGAATGAATATGGTAAGTTTATAACAAAAGATGCAAAGACTAAAAAAGGTCTGATTACACTGCATATGGTGAAAAGTACATTGTATATGGAAATTCCGTTGGATTTGATGGGAAAACAAATGTTGCTTGCGGGGCGTGTGGCTGAAATCAGTGATAATCAAGATGTGATTGCAGGTCAGATGCCCCAAGATCCTATGTTGGTAGAATGGAGTATAAACGCAGAGACGGTTTATTTACATCAAACTGTGAGTCAAGCTATCTGTGATGGAGATGAGTCAATAGTATCATCTTTGGAAAGAAATAATTTGACTCCAGTATTTAAAGCATTTCCTGTAAAAGCTTATAATAAGGATTCAAGTGCAGTAGTGATTGATGCGACAAAACTGTTTTGTGCTGATGAAAAACCAGTTTCACCGTTTATTCCTTCTTCTCCTGTGGATGCTTTGCTTGGCATGAAAAGGATGAAAGGTGTATTTAAGTCTGATTTATCCTCTATCATTGATTTTAAAGCATTTCCACAGAATATATCGGTAAAGAGTCGGATGGTATATACTGTCAGTGGTATGCCATTTACGGCGATTGTGAATATCTCAATGATACAATTGCCAGAGCAACCTATGCGTCCTCGTATTTTGGATTCTAGGATGGGATATTTTTCAGATAGAAAGACAGTTTATTCAACCGAAAAAGATGGAAGTGAGCGTATCGCATATGTGAATCGCTGGAGATTGGAGCCTAAGCCAGAAGATTTAGAGCGTTACAAGAATGGAGAATTAGTTGTTCCTGCAAAACAAATTGTATTTTATGTAGATGATGCCTTACCTGACAAATGGAAAAAATATATCAAGTTAGGTATTGAGGATTGGCAGCCAGACCCTAAGAAGATTCATGCTGCTGTAGTTCACATGATTACTTGTAACTTGAT
>CAKVCR010000077.1 GCA_934725835.1 uncultured Odoribacter sp. | reverse complement strand
ACAAACTAACAGCTTTTGCTAATTTCTACTTAAAATTGGTTACCCAATTTTCATCCGGTTGGCTTGTTTGCGGTGAAGGTGATGATGGAATGACGCAATTAGATATGGTGTCCATTGTTGGAAAAGATACAACCATATTGAAGAATATTTTAGTAAATACTCATTTGGACTTAGGGAAACCGCTCCGAGTGCAAGTTCCTCCCCTTCGATTCGGTGCCTTAAACAATATTTTACTCAGCACGGATAAAGGGACTTTTCAATTGTATCCGGATAATCTACAACCCACAGAAGGCTCCCATTTAAAATGGACCTTCTATAACGTCAATTCTGCCGGGAAATGTGTTATGACTGATTTTGCACAGGTTATGGGGTATTGTCGAGCAATGATTATTGACGATCGGTTTTTCTATGCCAATATCTATGGATCACAGAGTTGCAACTTGGATTTGCCCACAAATCATTATTCCGGTTCTGACGAACTCTTTCCTATTGGAGAATCTTTGGGGACCGGTTTGAAAGAAAACAGCCAAACTATAGTCCTGTATAATAAGGCTAAAGGTTGTTTCGTTTCTCAATCAAGCGGTTATCAGGCATATTGTTCTGATTTGAAGGACAAGACAACGGATAGTTTTTCATGGGCTCCAGGACCGGATTACCAATTTGTTACCACGATAAATACTCGAAAAGACAACGGATATACCTATACTATCCTCAAGAAAGGCGATGAATATTATCTATATGTGTACAGAATTTCCGCTTATTATGGTGTCATTAAACAAAGAATGGTTAAGATGGAAAATGCTGTGGATTTAGATAAAGCGAGATTCTTTGGAGGCAGCTCGTTGCTTTCCATCATTTATTATGTTGCTGATAATCGTTTGTACGGCTATGATTATTTAAAGGATAAGTGCGAATTGTTGGAAACGTATGACGGTTATGAAGTGACCATGCTTCAACATGATATTTTAGTTCAAACAACCAAGGACTATTTTTATGTAGCTCTTTACGATTCCTCTAAACCGGCTTCATCGGGAGGTATCATTAAAAAATATGCAGTTGTCGATGATGTCAACAATATCATCATCAAAGAAGAAACAGATAGCGAATGGACAAATTTATGCAAAGTGAAAAATATATCTTATAAATACAGATGACTTTAAACTTTTGTAGAGAGTCTGTTCTTGTATTTTGCAGCGTAAGATAATGGGATTTAGGCGACCATCATATAGGTCGCCTAAATATCTTTAAGGGATATGGTATGAGAATGTTAATTTTAACTATCTTTGTGGGGGTAATTATGGGTGGCAATGGAAACAGATCAACGGGATATCTTATTAGAATATTTGAAGCAACGGGAGGAGAAGGCTTATGAGTTGCTTTATCGTCATTTTTATACTCCGTTGGTTTTGTTTGCAGGTAAGTATGTTGGAAATGAAGATGTGGCGAAGGATGTTGTGCAGGAAATTTTTATTTCGATGCTGGATTTGGAGATGGAGTTTGATAGCCGGGTAGCTTTGAAAGTATATTTGTATACTGCTGTGAAGAATAAAGCGTTGAATTATCTGCGGCATCTGAAAGTCAGAGGACAGTATGAATCTATGGCATTGAAAGAGGGAGAGAAGTATGAGGTGTTTTTGGAAAGAATGATGGAGGAGGATGTGTTTGCCCGAATTATGTTAGTGGTTGAGCAGTTGCCGCCACAATACCGAAAAGTAATGACCCTTACGCTGAAAGGTTACAAGATTTCGGAAATTGCTGAAATTATGGAAATCTCTTTGGATACTGCGAAGGAGTATAAAAAGGATGGTAAAAAGAGATTGTGCGGCAAGTTGAATGGTGCCGTTTATTCAATATTGATAGGTATTCTTTTCTCATAATACCTGATTTAAGGTATTCTTGTGTTTTAGCTTTTACAATAAGTTTGTGTCGGATTTTTATTTTTTTTTTGAAATCCTATCCCCCCGTTTTGTTTTATGAGGTGTTTCTTAATAAACAAGAACAGGAATAGAAGGATTTGTTGAACGCTTTGTTTATGAAAAAAGAAGAAAAAATATTCAGAATATCAGAGATTATTTCTAAGTCATTTGAGAATGAGTTAGATGAGAATGAGCAACTTGAATTGGAAGAGTGGCTGGCAGAGAATGAGCATCATCAGGCGTTGCTGCAGGATTGGAAGTCTTGTTCTACAATTCGGCAGAAGACAGAGGCTTATGAACGGTTGAAATATTCGGAAGCATTGGAAGATTTTAAAAAAGTCAGACAGGAAAAAATATCACTGCTCCGTAGGAAACGTTGGAATATGTGGATGAAGTATGCCGCTCTATTTGTTGTCCCTTTGAGTGTGGCTGTTGTTTTATTGTGGAATAATACGGAAAAGAGTAAGGAGTTGCAAGTGGCAGAATCTATAGTCAATCCTGGTAAGTCGCAGGCCGTGTTGGTACTGTCTTCCGGAGAACGTCTGGCATTGGATGAGGAAGGAAGACGTTTTAAGGATGGAGGAATGACGATAAAGGCTCAATCCGGTGAAATTAATTATGCCAATCAGGTTCAGAAGAATGTGAAGAATACGAGTGCTTTTCATACTTTGGAAGTGCCGCGCGGAGGTGGATATTTTATGGTGCTGGCGGATGGAACCAAAGTGTGGTTGAACGCTGCTACCCGTTTGAGGTATCCTGTGACTTTTGGAGAGGGGATACGAAAAGTGTTTCTGGAAGGAGAAGCTTATTTTGAAGTGGCGAAGGACACTGAACGTATGTTCGTGGTGGAAACGGCTCATGCAAGAGTGAAAGTGTTGGGTACTTCTTTTGATGTGTGCGATTATGAGGAGGACGGTAAGATGTTTACCACGTTGGAAGAAGGAGTCGTTGAGATGGAAAAAGCAGATAATAGTGAACAGATGAGAATGGCTCCGGGCGAGCAGGTGTGTTTGGTAGAAGGGGGCAGAATGAGAAAATATGAAGTGGAAACTGCATTATTTACTTCATGGCGTTCCGGAAGGCTGGTGTTCAGGAATATGTCTTTGGAGGATTTGATGCGCAATATTACCCGTTGGTATGATGTGGAGGTGAAATTTGAAAGGGAGAGTTTGAAAAAGGTTGTGTTTACGGGGGATATGAAAAAATATGAAGATTTGAGCGATGTGTTGGAGTTTATTGAGCTGACTAGCGAAGCGCACTTTTTAATTGAAGGAAATAAAATTATAGTATATTGAAAAAATTCACGATTATGGAAGGTAACAATGTTTTCAGACGAATGTTGTGGATCGTGCTGTTGGTGCTGTGTTGTGGTAGTTTGTTTGCACAACAGAAGAAGTTGACGATTGATTTGAAAAATGGTTCATTTGCTCAGTTGACAGACCAGATTAAAAAGCAATCGAAGTACACGTTTTTCTTTAACAATGCAATGTTGTCGAATTTAAAGCGTTTGACAATACAAGTGAATGAGGTGTCTATTGATTCTGTATTGAATCTGGCTCTGAAGGGGTCTGAACTTACTTATAAGATAAAGGATAATACGGTGATTCTGTATTCGCGAGATGCCCCTGAAGCCGGTAATAAAACCGTTAAGATTGAAGGACAGGTGAATGATGAAGCAGGAATGCCATTACCGGGTGTGAATGTTTTTATTAAGGGGACGACAGTGGGAACCGTGACAGATATGGATGGTAATTACTCTCTGGTGGTTCCGGAGGTGATGGGTATGGAGGTGGTGTTTACCTTTATTGGCAAGCAGACACGGGAGGTGAAATATTCGGGAACCCGTTTTATGAATGTGGTTTTGAAGGATAGCTATAATGAGATGGAGGAGGTGCAGGTCAGGGCGCTCGCAAATATTAATGAGATTGATGTTCGTGCAAAAACAGGAGTTGTCAATGAGGTGGATGTGCGAAGAATGAACAATAAACCGGTGATGGATATGGCATTGGCTCTGCAGGGAATGGCACCCGGTCTGATTGTGACCAACAAAGGGGATTTGGGAAGCAAACCGGAAATCCGTATCCGAGGTACGTCTTCTTTGCGTGAAGGAGATGCAGCCAATGAGCCTTTGTATGTGTTGGACGGTCAGGTGATTTCATCGGATGCTTTTTTGACATTGAATCCAAATGATATTAAGGAAATTAAAATTCTGAAAGACGCTGCTGCTTGTGCTTTGTATGGTATTAAGGCTGCTAATGGTGTGTTGGAAATCACTTCGCAAAGAGGTACTGCAGGTAAGATGGTGTATAGCTATAGTTTCAGTGGCGGTGTGACTCTACGAGGACGTCGGGGAGTGAAGATGATGGATTCGAAGGAGAAATTGGAATTGGAAAGACGTTTGGGTAATACTGCAACACCGGGTTATCGTTATAGCGAGGCTTATTATCGTAGATATCATGCAAACGATCCAAATTTGGCAGCTTTGATTGCTCAGGGAAAACAGAAACTGGATTCGCTGGCTAATATTAATACGGATTGGTTCAAAGAGTTGTTGCGTAATAATTTTTATCAGGAACATAATCTGAGCGCTAAGGGAGGTTCGGAGCAAACAAGTTTTTACGCTTCTTTGAACTATTCACAACAGGGAGGACGTATTCCGGGAAATGATATCAAGCGCGTTACAGCACGATTGAGCGTTGATCAGGAAATTACCAGTAAGTTGTATGCCTCTTTGAGTGTAAATGGTGGATATTCTGTGACAAACACTCCGAATGGTACGACTTATTCTCCAACGGATTTGATTTATCAGTTGAATCCTTATGAGACGAAAGATGTAAATGCAGAATTGGTTTCTTTTCCCGGAAGGACATATGCGGATTTATTTAATCAGTATAGTGAAAAGACTTCTGATAAAAGAGCAGGCATTTCCGGTAGTCTTAATTATTCCGGTATTGAAGGATTGGAGATTGCAGCAGTAGCCGGGATTGTGTGCTGTCTGAAAATTTGGGTATTACTCCGCCGACAGCATATTCGGAATTGAAAAGTGGAGTTGACGAACGGGAAAGAGGTATCCTGACTAAGGATAAGAATACGAAAATGAATTTGTCGTCTAATGTGCGTGTGACCTACAATAAGATGTTCGGTAAACATGATTTGACTTTGGGGGCTAACTTTGATTATTATTCTGACCATATTGATAATTTGGGTATTACAGGGTATGGTTTGAGCAAAAAAATGCAGTCGCCTTCGGGTGTAAATCAGTCTATAGAAGGAAATAGAAAACCTTCATTTACTTCGCGTAATGAAAAAACAGCACAGTTGGGTATCGGCGTGTTGGCCGGATATTCGTGGAACGGTATTTATGATTTGTTCGGAACATATAAAAGCGATGCTTCATCTGTTTTGCCAAGTGATAAGAGATGGAATTCTGCTTGGGCTGTCGGTGGTGGATGGACGTTGAGTAACTACTCTTTTTTGCGGAACAATGGGGCGTTGACGGAACTGAAACTTAAAGCTTCGTACGGATGCACTGCAAGTTTGCAGGGCGTGTCGCCTTCTTCGGCTGTCGCAACATTTCAGTATTCTGAAGATACCTATGGCAATGATCAGTTGCTTTCGTTGGTTGGGTTGTATAATGCTGATTTGAAACCGGAGCAGACAATTGATATTGATGCCGGTGTTACTTTGGGTTTGTGGAATCGTGTGACATTGAATGCTGGTTGGTATCGCCGTAGGACAAAGGATGCCTTGTTGGATGTGCCGATCCCTGCTTCCAATGGTTTTACGACTTTGAGACGAAATATTGGTATTCTTGAAAATAACGGTATCGAGGGAGAGTTGTTTGTGAAGATGGTTGATCGTCCAAAATGGAGAATGTCCGGTAGATTGAGTATGGCTTATAATCAGAATAAGGTAGTTGATTTATACCATACAGACAGATTATTTACATCAGAGGAAAGTATTGTTCCTGATTTTGAGGTAGGCAAATCATATGATATGATTTATGGACCTATTTCATTAGGTATTGATCCTATGACCGGATTGCCGGTATTTAAAGGAGGTGACGGTAGGGAAATCTCTGCTATCGAACGGTTGACTAGAGATGATATGGTAGCATTGGGGCATTCAACTCCACCATATTCAGGTAGTTTCTTTTATTCTTTGTCGTATGGGAATTTTGATTTGGATGTGGACTTCTATTTTGTGTTTGGCGGAAAAAAAGCATATAGCTTTTCTTATGTCAGAGAGTTCGACAATGCCCGTTATAATGCCATCGTAGGACAGGTAAATAATATGTGGTTCCAAGAGGGTGATATGGGGAAAATATATCACCGTCCGTATTATTCTTCTTCGGCTGTGGATAATTTGAAATTGTATGCCAATAGCCGCACTATTGGAAAAAGTGATTATCTGAGACTGTCTTCTTTGTCATTGCGGTATAGATTGCCATATAAATGGATGGAAAAAACAAAGAATGTGATTCAGTATGCTTCTGTTGCATTTCAGGCATCTAATCTTTTTACCTGGACTCATTATAAGGAGTCGGACCCGGAATCCGGTTCGCTAGTAGGTACCCAGCAACCAGTGTTTACATTGAATTTGAGTGTTAGTTTTTAATATATGAGTTATGAAATGGAGAATGTTTATATGTGCAATTTGCTTTTTGACAGGAGGTTGCTCGCTTAATATACCACTGGAAGATCAGTTTTCTGATCCTGATGCTATTACGGATGTGTTGTCTGCCCGTTCATTGTTGGCTTCTGCCTATAAGGCTATGCCACAGCAGATATTTCAGTTGTCTGTCTTATCAGATGATTTTTGTCCTTCCCAACATTTGAATAAAGATATGTCTTTACAGGGACTTTATAATTGGAGGGAAGTGGAGATGACAGAATTGGCAGGAACGTTGTGGGCAGGGTATTATGCAGTGGTAGCGGAGGTGAATGCTTTGTTGGCACGCATCGATGCAGTGGTGACCTTGGATGAGACTGAAAAATTGGAAAAGATGCGGATTGTCTGTGAGGCAAAAGCTTTGAAAGCATGGTGTTATTTTGATTTATTGCGCTTGTTTGCTCCCCGTTATGAAGGAAATGAAAATAAAGACGGCATTATTTTGAAAAAACGGGTAGAGTTGGATTTCTTGCCTCGTTCTTCTGTAAAAGAGTGTGTGAAGGAAATTCGTACTTTGTTGAATGAGGCAAGAAATGTTGATAATACACAGAAGAATGTCTACTGGTTGTCGGATAAGGCGGTGGCATATTTACAAGTGGAATTGGAGTTGTATGCCGGAAATTATCCTGCAGTGTTGGAATTGACAAAGGATTTGGAAACAGAATATCCGGAAAGTGTGTTAGGGGCAGATGTTTATAAGTATTTGTGGAGTAGTGAAAACTCAGATGCCCGTATTTTTGGCAAGTATCAGTTGGAACAGATTTATATGGACATCCGTTTTGATACCTTTGAAAAAGGTGATTATCTGGTGCTGTCGCAGAATGTTGACTATGAAGAAGAGGATATCCGGAAAGAATGGTCTGAGATCCCGTTTGTGATGCCTGATGCAAAAAATGTTCGTCTGTTGGGAAAATATAATAAGATGAACAGGGATAAGGTAGCAAGTAAGTATGTGAATGTAGCAAGAGCTGCCGGAATATGGCTGATGCGGGTGGAGGCTTTGGCCCGTTCAGGGAAAGAGGGAGATGCTGTAGCTTTGGCAAATCGTATGTTGAAGCAGAGAGGTGCTACGGAATGGAGTGCAAATCTTACTGGAAATGAATTGATAAGCAAAATATTGATAGAAAGACAAAAAGAATATGTCGGCGAAGGTGTTCGTTTTTTTGATATGAAAAGATGTGGTCTTTCTGCTATTCGGTATGGTACTTATGGTGATAAAGTAATGGGTATCGTTAAGGCGGATGATTACCGTTGGACGTTGCCTATTCCGGCAGGAGAGTACCGTTACAATACATCTGTGGAACAGAATGATGGATGGCCTAAACTGTCCGTGTAAGAGATATTAATTATGAACTATATAAAACAACAAAAATTATGAAGACAATAAGTAAATTACAAAGTATGCTGATGTTAGTGGTCTTCGCAGCAGCTATTTTCAGCTGTTCTGATTCGAATGAAACGGATTATACCGGAGTTAATTCGATCTATGTCAGAACGAGTGAGGACCCTGTAATGATCGCTTCGGATTCAACACCTTTAAAAGGGTCGCTTACATTTACACGTGCTTATGACCAGCCGGTGGCGTTGGAGATGACAGTAAAATATCAGACGGAAGGTGTGAAAGATTTAGTAACGATACGTCCTGCTGTGGTTACCTTGCCTGCCGGTTCGCATAGCGTTGATTTTGAGGTTGTTTCCAATAAAAAAGAGATAAGCGAGGCAGTGTTGATTGAAATCAGTGTCAAAGAACCCCTCCCACAAAATGACATGCAGGTGAAAGAAACATTGCGTGTAAATGTGAAACCTTATTTGACTGCAGAGGATTTGACAATGGAACAGCAGGCTTTGTTGGAAGGCTATAAGAACAAGGGGTTGGATTTGACGAAGTGGATTGGTGTCGTTCCTGTGAAGGTGACGGTAGATGTGCCGCCAACTGAAGGATTGGCTTCTTTGGTGGATGGAATGAATAAGACGTATGAAGGTAAAAGTGTTATCACTTTGAGTGAAAATGCAACTATTGATCAGCCGATATTGAAGATGACGGAGAATCCGATGGGATTGACGGCGTTCCTGTATGATATCTTGCGTAAGGAAACAGTTTGTAACGATGAATATTGGTATGGAGAATTTGCAGGAGAGTATTATCAGAAGATGATGGATTTGATAGGGCTGACAAAAGATAGTCAAGAAACATTCTCTGTATCATTGGACAGCATTCGGGTGAATATGCCGCAAAATGGTGAGTCGAATGTCGAATTTTTGGGAAGCGTCCTGGATAAGTATGACGAACCGTTGACCGTGGTGCCTTTCGTATATAATTATAGTGCCTGGAACCGTTTGAAAGAAAAAGTTGATGCAGGAAACGAAACAGCTATTGAATGTGTGAGAAATGGTGCAACTGTCAAGCCGGAGGTTTATCTGGTAAATTCTCCTATTGATTCTGATTATTGGGAAGACTCCAGCAGATGGGTAGAACCGAAGGGAACTTTGAAGGGTAAGAAATTGACGTTCCAGTTTAATTTTGATCATTATAGTGCAGGAGGATATACTAAGATTTCTGTAGAATATACTTTGCCTGAATAATAAAACTTGATGACGATGAAGTATTGTTTGACTATTATTTTATTGTGTATTTCTTTGCTGGCTGTGTATGCGCAAAGAAATACACCGGCAAACGATTTGATAGCGTTGCCGGAAGGTACTGTATATAAACAGTTGCCTAATGGTTTGCATTATGTTGTTAAACAGAATGATATACCGGGACGGAAAGTGGAATTCCGTTTGATTTTACGTGCAGGCTCTATCTTACAGACAGATGATGAGGGTGGATTGGCTCATTTCTTAGAACATATGGCATTTAATGGTACGAAGAATTTTCCGGATAAGGGGATTGTGGAATATCTGGAGTCGTTGGGGGTGAAATATGGATTCGGAATAAATGCTTTTACCGGTTTTGACCGTACAATCTATATGTTTTCCATGCCGACAGACAGACCGGAGGAATTGGATAAGGGGTTGCTGATACTGAAGGATTGGTTGACCGGTATTGAGATGAATCCAGACCAAGTGGAGAGGGAGAAAGGTGTGATTTTGGAAGAGGCTCGCGGATATGATACAGGAGATCTTTTTTATGATTTGAAAGTGGGCAAGACCCGTTACAGTCAGAGAATGCCTTTGGGAACAGCAGAGGAGATAAAGAGTATGACTGCGGATAAATTAAATGGTTTTTATCGGAAATGGTATGTTCCGGAATTGGCAACGGTGGTTGTAATAGGGGATTTGAAGGTTGCTGAAATGGAACAGAAGATTAAGAAACTGTTTGGTGATATCCCATCCAGTAAATTGAAGGGATACAAGCAGTATCCGTTGGATTATAAGGAAAGTATTGTTTGTCAAAAGCTTAAGGATACGCTTATCAATCGTTCAACCTTGGAGTTGATTATACCCAAGGTGACAAAGGTTCAAGCTACTTATGGAGACCGAGTGCAGAAAATGAAGGAACGGTTGTTAGTGGCTGCTATTAATGCCCGTTTTACTGCTTTGAATATGCGTGTGTCTCTATCAGATGATTGGTATCTGAGCGATAAAGACCATTTGGTGTTGTCTGTGAGCGGCGATAATGATAAGGAGATTAAATGTTGTGTGACAAAGGCTGTCAATGTCTTGAAACAAATTCGAGAACAAGGCTTTTACGAACAGGAATTAGCACGTTTGAAGGAAAATGCTGTGCAGAATCTCAGCCGTATTTATGCTGTGAAAAGTTCAGATCAATGGTGTGAAGATTTTGCCGATTTGGCGATTTCTGGCGAACGTTATGTGACTGATACGCTACACAACGCTTGGTTGGCTGCTCAATTGAACCGTGTCGAAAGTAGAGAGTTGCAGAAGTTGGTATCTCAATGGTTTGCCGGTTGGAAAAAAATCCGGGCTGCGTACCATTATAATCCAGGACGGGCTGCTGAATTATCTGAAGAGGATATTCTGGTTGCTTTGAAGGAGGGTGAAAAAAATCCATATAAAGAGTATGAATATGTGGCAAAGGAACGAGAAGAACGGGAACAAGTGGAAATACCTGATTTTTTGACACGTAAGTTTACTCAAGCTCATATGTCTGTGGCTTCTGAACGAAAAATAGAAGGTTTGGAAGTGAAGGAGATCTGTCTGACTAACGGTGC
>CAKVCR010000076.1 GCA_934725835.1 uncultured Odoribacter sp. | reverse complement strand
ACATACAACCGTGATAGATTCATTTATGAAACTCTTGCACGAATAGCCAAGAACACCTATCCTGCCGATAAGTATGAAATCATACTTATAAACAACAACAGCACAGACCAGACGGCAAAAGAGTGTCAACGATTCCACCAAAACTATCCAGATGTGAATTTCCACTATTTCATAGAAAGTGCACAAGGACTATCCTACGCACGGAATCGCGGTATCAAAGAATCAAAGGGTGAAATATTGGTATTTTTAGACGATGACTCATTTATTCATCACACTTACTTGCAACGATTAGCAAACTACTTAAAACAGTACCCTACGGCAGACGCTTTTGGCGGTAAAATAAAACCCTTGTTTGAAAGCGATACGACACCCAGATGGCTGGGCAAATGGACTTACTCGTGGGTATCCGCAATTGATAAAGGAGAAAAAGTATGTCTTTTCAAAGGGAAATCCTATCCTATCGGAGCTAACATGGGAATCAAACGCTCTGCTCTACCGGATGGACTGTTTAATACAGCTTTGGGACGCAACAAAGGCAATTTAATGGGAGGAGAAGAAAAAGATCTTTTTAATCGCCTAAAGGCAGCACATAAAAACATCTTCTACTTCCCAGAAATCGAGGTAATGCATGTTATACCAGAGAAACGTACAACCCGTGAATACATCAAAAATTTAGCCCTGGGAGTTGGAAAAAGCGAACAACTTAGAACTATGAAAATTTCTCGAACAGCTTATGCAAAAGCGCTTATCATGGAAATGATAAAATGGGCGGCATCTATTGTATTATGCATCAGCTACACCCTCATCGGTATGCCGCAAAAAGGCGAAATACTTCTCTATTTCCGTCGATACGTTAGCCAAGGTTTACTCTCTCACTAATAATCTATTCTATGCGTTCATTTAATATATACAAAAACATTCTAAAACAAAAAGGAGTACGCTATAGTCTCACAGAAGTCTGGAGATTATTCGATCGGTTCCACTACATAAAAGATCAAGATATCCTTAATCAAGTATGGCAATATAAAATATATAAACGCCTGTATAAAAAATATGCCCATTTCAAACACATTTATACGCCTAAAATTTCGGCCACCAATCCTTACCCCAATAAAATATGGGTATGTTGGTTACAAGGAGAAGGGAATGCTCCTCTATTGGTACAAAAGTGCATTGCATCCATCCGTAAATATGCAGGAGATAAAGAAGTTGTCATTATAACAAACGACAATCTATCCCAATACATAACATTCCCAGATTTTATATTAAAAAATAAAGTCAAAGGAAGAATCACCAACACCCATTTTTCAGACCTCATCCGCATATATTTGCTAGCTCAATACGGAGGAATATGGATTGACGCAACTGTCTACCTTACGGGACCGCTGCCAATATATACCCTTAATACTCCTCTGTTTTGCTATAAAACAACTCCAACAGGGACAGTACCCATTAAAATGAGTAGCTGGTTTATCTCTGCACAACCTAATCATGAAATCATCGTCAGAGCACAACAACTCATCACAGAATATTGGAAACATCACTCCTGGCTATGTCACTACTACTTATTTCACTTATTGTTTTCAATAGCGATAGACAGCCGAATTCATTTAAAGCAACAATGGGAAACCATACCTTACTTTAACAACTGTATTCCGCATACTCTCTCTACAGAAATCACAATGCCATATCACACTGAACGTTGGGAACAAATAAAACAAATTTCGCCAATACACAAACTGACTTACAAGCTAAGTCCGGAAGCATATGAACAAAAAGATACATTTCTACAACTGATTTTAAACAGTTGAGGATATTCTTTTACCATAATAAAAAAGGAATATAATCAATGCCAATACCAATAATCCGGAACATACAGTTCCCATCCACCGACCGGTCATATAAATGTCCGGATGGAAATAAAAAGATATTACATGTTCTCCTGCTGGCACTTCCATCCCTCTCAATATCCAATTAGCCCTGAAATGTTCTGCGGGCTGTCCATCGATAAAAGCCTTCCAACCATGAGGATAATAGACCTCTGAAAATAACATTACACCAGGCTGCGACGATTTATATTTATATTCCAAACGGTCAGGCTTGTAAGATACCAATTCTACAAATGACATTGAATCCAATTTCCAATCCTTCTGTTTGAGCTGATTCTCAAAACGCTTATCAATAATAGCAACATCTCGAGGATTACTAGCCTGCAAGGCAAGCATCTCCTCATTAGCATCCTTAACAACCTGTATCCTTGACACAAACCAAGCGTTTCCATCTGCATACGGATTCTTTAGAGGTGCATGATTGGAATCCATTATTAGATAGCGCATATTCAACATATTCAGCACCGGAACTTTTCTGAATGCATCTTCTGCATCCTCTGCCGAAGATGCTTTTGCAAGGCAATTTTTCAATAGTTCAACCTCCGGAGCCAATTTCATCTCAATTAAGTCTTGATAGCGGCGTAATTTTGCTGCAGTATATCCCCCAATATTCTTATGAAAATAAGAAGGTCCACTATTATTAAACGGATCTTGCAAGGACAAAACTCGATACGAAATATCCTTGTCTTGCAATATCATTTGGTCTACGACAGAAGGTGTCCTCACTTCCTTAGGCGCCCTAGATTTTATAAAATGCGAACTATTCAAATAACGTTTGTCGACTCCCCACAAATCAATCAGAACAAGCAGAGACAAAATATAAGGCAGATAACGAGACGGCTTATCATTTTTAATATAAAAATAGAGACAACCTCCTCCCAACAGAATAAACAACAATGAACGATAGGCATCTGTACGCAACAAAGCGGCACGGTCTGCTACTAAAGCATTCATATACCAATCCGGCATGCCATACTGGAAATCCAATGGCGAACGAAAATCCATCGGCGCAAAAAAAGCGAAAAACAAACAGAGGCCACCGGTGATACCAACTGCATAATACAATGCTTTTAGTAATTGCTGCTTCTCATTTTTGCGCTTAAAAAGCATTATTAATCCCCATACTGCAACTACGGCAAAAATTAGCTGCGGAATAACCAAAGCCATTGAAACCGTCCGAAACTTATTGTAAAAAGGCAAATAATGAAACATCAAAGTATTAAAACTATCAAAATTCCGTCCCCAGCTTAAAAAGATAAAGAATACAATCCCACCTATTAACCACCATTTCAATGGATGCTTGATAACAAAAAGTCCCAAAACAAAAAGCATACAGACTATCGCACCAAAATAGACAGGTCCGGAGGTAAAAGGCTGTTCGCCCCAATAAGTGTAAGATTGTAATGGTGTTGGTACTTGATAACCTTGTTTATATAACTCTTTTGCGACATGCGAATCTTTATCTAAAATACCGCCAGAAGCACCTCCATAGAAATCAGGGATTAAAAAAGTGAAGGTTTCTCCGACACCATAACTCCAAGCGAAAGCATAGTCTTTATCTAAACCACTTGACTTATCCACTTTTTCATCGACCTGTTGTGTCAGCTCCGAGCGGCCACGAATACTTTCTTTAGATAATTCATAATTGGCATATAAAGCCCCCATATTACACAAAAAAGCTACTAAAATTCCACCAGTCAATATAGCCAAAGAGACCCCTATCGGATGCCAACTTTTCAGGCGAATCTTATTGATTACATATCCGACATAAACAATACAACAAAACAATGCCAAATAATAAGTAATTTGGGGATGATTATTCTTAATCTGCAAAGCTAACGTCAAAGCAAATATAAAACCACCGACTAGATATTTTTGTCTCAACACCAATATAAATCCAGATAGAATTAATGGCATATATGCCATTGCCCATGCCTTCGTAATATGCCCTGCCTGCAAAATAATCAGACTATACGATGAAAAAGAAAACGCTATCGCTCCCAATATCGCCACTGGGATATTCGCCCCTAACAACAACATTAAGATATAACAGGACACTAAAGAGAAAAATACAACACCACAATCTGAGCTTCCCAAATCTTTAAACGGCATCTCTAAATAATTCAACAGATTCACAGGACCGCCTTGGGTCGTTATATGATAAGTTGGCATTCCAGAAAACATCGAACCCGTCCATGACGTTCCCACTCCCTCCTTTGCATAATATTCCCTTGCTTCTTGAGACGCTTCTATATACTTTTCGATATCACCCTGCAACAACTGCATCCCTTGAAATTTAGGAGCAAAATATATTAAAGAAATTGCTAGAAAAAAAAGGCAAACAAATACATGTGAACGTATTTGCTTCCAGATTATCGAAATTGTATTCATATCGGTTAATTAAGAAATTATTATCTATTTAATTTTACATCTATCACCTGACCGGTAAAATCAGATAAAAGAGTCTTTAGCGATTCAATTGCTACCGTTTCTGCTTTTAAAAGCGTAGAATCATCCTCTATACCAAAATTTTTCACACGCATGGGTGTTTTGGTGCGCTCTGGATTAATACAATTCACCCGTACACCATTCGTCTCCCATTCTTGGGAAATTGCTTGTACAAAATTAACAACGGCGGCCTTCGTTGAGGAATACAAACTATAAAAAGCCCTTCCTCGGGTGTACGAGCTGGAAGTATAGAAGAGCAACGCACCCTTAGCCTGTTTCAAATACCGGAAGCTCTCTAAAGCGACATTAACCATTCCCAGATAATTAACATTGATTACATTGCATACATCCGCATAGGTCATATTATTTAAAGGTTCACGTATAAGCAAAGCTGCAGTGTTCACAACATAATCAATTCGTCCTTCCTTATCAGCGACGCCATCAAGACTACGTCGCACATCTTCTATCGAAGCAATATTTACCCCATTCATCGAACGAGAAAAACAATATACTCTTGCACCATGCTTCTTGGCTATTTCTGCCATTTCTGCTCCTATACCATAACTTCCTCCGAAAATCACCAGTATCTTATCCCGTAACTTACTAAAAGCATACTCTTGTTCTTGCAACGAAAAGGAATGCAATTGAAACAATTTATCCAACAGATAAGAATCTTCTTTGTATGTTAACTTCATGTTAGATTCTTCACCTTTGACTACATACATTTTCTCATCTGATAAATACTTTAATACTACTCCACAATCATCCGTTGATTTAAAATCAGGATCTTGCAAAGCAAGCTTATAAGCTTCTCGTATTGTTTCCAACTTAAATCCTTGCGGAGTTTGTCCTCTTCGCAGCTTACTTCTATCCGGGATAGCATCGATAAAATCTCCATTGACAGAAATAATTGTATCTACCGCCGGAACAGCTACATCTACCGCATTATAAACATTCAGCGCTCGTATCGTATCATTGATAATTCTATCGGTAATTAATGGACGTACTGCATCATGAAAAATCAGATTCACATTTTGGCGGTCCGCATAAGCATTTATCGCAGCCATACTGGAATAATAACGTTCAGTTCCTCCTTTCAATATCTTACGAACTTTCCTCCAACCATTTTTAAGCACAATTTCTTCAATGGTTGTCAAATATGCCGGATTAATCACTATTGCAATTTCATCGATTAATGCATTGCATTCAAAAACCTCTATAGTATGTTCTATTACTGTTTTGCCGGCTACTTTAAAAAATTGCTTAGGATGACTGCTATCCAACCGACTGCCTACGCCACCCGCTAATATTACAGCTATATTCATTTACTGCGTCTTAATAATAAATAGAGTAGCAAAAATAGGCAAAAGATTCTTTATCTCCTATCAACTAAAAATTATTAATCAGAATAATTTATTCCCACGTTTCCCTATATTTTCGAAATCCTTGGTTCAATATATATATATTCTATTCTTTAAAACTTTTCTTCTATTAGGATTAAATATTCCTTTTATCATAAAAATTGAATATAACGTCAATAGTATTCCGCTGCTTAGATTTCTGAAAACGTTTATAGGGACGCAATATGAGAGTCAGATAACATATTATTGGACTTGTCGCCCACTCCCAGATGTAATATTTCAAACTCAATTTCACTTTCGATAAAAAATAAGTTCTTCTATCTTCTATATACATTCGCCTCAAACTCTTAAAATCGTCCATATTTCCAAGCAATAAAGTTCCCCACAAATTATACAAATATTTTTTCTTTAAACGCCTCCGCAGAAGATTCAAATAAACTGACTTTTCTTTCCCATCTGAGTTTGCAATATAATAATAAATTCCCTTCGTACTTTCAAAATCCTCTTTCAAATGCTTAAAATCCAACCACAATCTTTCTCGCTGACATAAAGAGCCATAACGCAGAATATAATCAACCAAAGCCTCCTTCAGATAGCCACCGTCCCCTCCACCTTTTTCTGCATAGTACAGAAATTTACAAAAGAAATTATAATCTTCCGTGTAATTAATGTTTTCGTCAAAAACAATACCAGATTCCACTAGCCATTCTCTCCTTATAGTCCAACAGGCTGTTTGAGGGCAAGCCCCTCCTCTTAAAATATATCTGAGCAACGTTTCCTCTCCACCATAAGTAAATTTAGTCCCATCTATCTTTCCATTTTCTTTATTTATACAACAGGCCCAAACTTTCTCTGTTCCATCCAATATATCATACATCATCTGTAAATAATTTTCATCCAGAAAATCATCACTATCTAAAAATGTTACAAATATGCCTGTCGCTTTTTCAATACCAGCATTTCTAGCAGAACTCACTCCTCCATTCTCTTTATAAAAGGAACGAATCCTCTGCGAATCCTTTTCACAATAATCTGCTATGATTTTAGAAGTATTATCCGTACTACCGTCGTCAATTACAATAATCTCAAAATCACGGAACGTCTGTTTACACGCACTATCCAATGTCAATGCGAGTCTTTCTGCTCCGTTAAACACCGGAATAACAATTGAAAAATAAGGTTGCATATCACCGTCTATTTATAAATTTTTCTGCAATAGTCTGACAAGCACAACCATTGTAGTTCCCCCAAAAACGCTTGCGCATCAATCCATAACGGCTTTTATCATAGACATCACGTTCTAACAATGTGACTAACTCCGGAAATGTGTAGGCAATCTCTCCCACAACATTCTCCAAGAATGGATAATTAAAATCTCTATCCTTGACATACTCCTTATAATCATAAAGATAAAGAATAACATCTTTATTATCAAGCAATAAATAATCATACAGAATTGACGAATAATCTGTAATCAGCACATCCGTATAGGCTAATAAGGGATAAATATCAACTCCTCCTTCCAGCAAAAGCATATTGGAATAATCCATTATTTCATCCCGATTGTTTATTATCGTATTGGCATGAGGTTTCAGTATCAATAGACTGTTTTTCTGCTGCATCAATACATTCAATGCCGACAAATCCATATGTTCTACAAACAACTTACGTTGCGACTCCCTCCAAGTTGGCATATACAAAAACACCCGTTTATAAGTCTGCAATTTTTCTACCAAATTATTGGTTTGTTTTGATTCAAAGCGATGGATAAAATTCCTTCTCTTATCTTCTTCCATCAAAAGTATATCATTCCTCGGATAACCAACATTCAGACAATGTTCTTCGCTTATTCGAAATGCTTGAGCAAACTTTACAGTCTGAAATGGTGTTGATGATATAAAATAATCCGGTCGATGAAACACTTGCGGATAATAGAAACGCTCCTTCAACGTCTTGCGCACATAACGATTATACAAAGGCCCTCTATCTATACAGAATTCTATTTTCTTCAAACCAACTCCATGCCAAAGATTAACGCACGTTGCCCTTCCTGAAGTAAAATAACATATATCAGAACTATAAGCATTAAAAAAATAATAACCTCCACGCAAAGCATAATATAATCCCTTTACAGAAAAAATTGAATAAGCATTAAAACCTAACACCTGCACTTGTTTGACCGTAGAAGATTTATATGAGATCCATACAGGTGTTACCTTTTTATTATTTTCCGAAACATGAATAAAAAGATACTTCGCATTATCTGCAAAAGCTCCACGGAAACTACCAAACACCCATATCCTTTTACTTCTGGGAATCATCAAAGAAAACACCCAAACTATATAACCAATAATATATGCAATGAATTTCATGCTGTAAAATATTTGTGTGCAAATATAAAAATAATAAATTTTACTACCTTTGTATCATGAACATTCTATTTGTTAACAACAGTGAAATCAATCCTCTGAATTCAGGAATACAAAGGATTACTTACGTGCTTGCCCAAGCGTTTACTGCTCGTGGCCACAATTGTTATGGCGCCAACTTCGAAAAGCACACACCATCTTCCAAAGAATTATTTATAAACACTCTCAAATTAGATTATTCAAACAAATCGTCCTTAAAACTAGCCACTTTTATTCAAAAGTACAATATTAGGCGTGTCATTGTACAAGAATGTATGCCATTAATAAAACTGAAAGTTGTCAGTCAAGCGACTTCAAGTATTGCATTCTGTAAACTATATTATTGTTATCACAATGCTCCGGGAAAAGAGTTCGTACGTCCTTCACTTTCCGCAGAACTTTATCGTCTATTACACCAATCCGGGAAAAAAAAATCACTATTTAAAACAGCCGTAGCCTTACTACCATCCATCTTTTATAGAACAGTTATACGCTACAGAGTTCGAAAGGATTACTCATACATTTATAAATGTTCTGATAAAATTGTGTTGCTATCTCCTAGCTACATCCCTATTTTTCAGCACTTGTCAGGTATCTCAAATATTGATTTATCCCGCTTTATCGGAATAGGCAATAGCCTTCCCTTCAAGGAAAATCTGCATATAGAAGATATTGCACAAAAGCACAAAGAAATTTTACTTGTAGGGCGTCTGTCCGAACGTCAAAAAAGATTATCTACTGCTTTTCAAATATGGCAACGTATTGAACTTTCACAACTATTTCCCGACTGGCGACTAAAAGTCATCGGCTCTGGACCGGATGAAATGTATTATCACCACCTGGCAAAAAAACTTAAACTAAAACAAGTCGATTTTGAAGGTAAGCAAGACCCGTCTCCGTACTATAAAAAAGCTGCCATTTGCTTACAAACCTCTGCATACGAAGGTTTCAGCATGGTGATAGCCGAAGCACAACAAATGGGGGTGATTCCTATGGTTTTCGATACATATACCGCTGTGCACGATATTATAACCCATGGTCGAAACGGTATCATTATCCCAGCCGGCAACAATGCGGCATTTGTAAGGCAATTGTCTGCTTTAATGAAAGATTCTGAAACTCGTGAAAAACTAGCATACAATGCTTTGACAGACTGTTCTAAATTTTCTATTGAAAATATCATACATCAATGGTTGTCATGTCTTCAATGACACCGACATACTATCTTACGAATCAGTCCATTGACACTTTCTGACGTCCGCATAAAATAAGTTGCAACAATCCAGCAAACACCTATTGGTATCGTTCTATAAACTCCATCAACAAAAGGATTGTCGCTCCAGCGTGGCAAAAATTCGTTCATTACCAATAGCACTCCAACAAGCAATATCTGCTTAAAGATTCCAATACTATAAGGATTCCCCTTCACTTTACGTAATACTATCCATTGCTGAAAAGTATAACTCACCACGCATGTCAAAAAAGTTGCCATCGCAGCCCCAGATATACCCCATCGGGGAATAAATACGCTATTGGTAAAAATGGTCAGTGCCATTAGGAAAAAAGTCATATACAATCCCCAATAATAATACTTTGAAAACGAAATCAAAGTTCCGCCAAATTCCAAAGTCGTCGCTAAAATTCGAGCCATGGCTATAAAAAACACCACCCACTTACCGGTTTCATAAATCTCACCATTAGGTAATATATCGAAAATATTATCAATATTAATCCAAATCAGCAAAAACAATGTACTACTCGCCATCAATTGATGCAGAGCCACCTGTTGATACAACTGATTGGCTTTTCTCACGTCACCCTCCTTTAGTGCATTTGCTGCCAAAGGTTTTGATATGGCAGAGATAGAACGACTGGGTATCTCTATCACAGAACCCATATACATGGCTATCGTATAAATTCCTGCATACCCCAATCCCATATTAGAACTCACCATAAATATATCAAGTTGAGGTATTATATTGCCTCCTATTGCTCCAATTATCAACACAAGAGTATAGCGCATAATATCCCGACGCAAACTCTTATTGACAAATGAATTATTATGTCTAAATGACAAAGGAGTAATCATTGAAACATAATATAAATAAGCCAACATGGCACATCCGTACACCAGTACAAATCCGGCTACCAATCCGGTCAGGTTCAACCATCCCAATACATAACAAGAATAGACTACCACCAACATCACCCGTATCCCTATCTCTTTGATAAACTTAGGCACAACTATTTTCA
The DNA here is from genome assembly GCA_934725835.1 of uncultured Odoribacter sp. Lineage (GTDB taxonomy): Bacteria > Bacteroidota > Bacteroidia > Bacteroidales > Marinifilaceae > Odoribacter. Next base: position 643 of record CAKVCR010000076.1, on the reverse strand, counting down.
TTAAAACATTGGCATATGTCTCTATCACAGCTCCAAATGTCAGGAAGATAACAAGAGGAACTATCCAATAAAAGTAATCAATCAGCAATGCCGACTTATCGACAAATAGATTTATCACCTGACTCCTAACTAACAGAAAAATACCGATAAAAAAAATTGAACCTATCGTCGGCATTAACATCAGATAAAAGAAAAAACCATTATTCCCGTTTTGCGGATTACGGAAATAGGGGAAGAATCTCATAGCAGATGCAGAAGTGCCTAACTGCGCAAAGCCTGCCACAAGAGCAGCCACCTCATACATCACCTTGGTCAAACCGATAACTTCGGGTTGCAGGAATTTCGTCAGAATAAAAAAAGTTGTCAGAAAGCCTATAAAAGCTCCGACATAATTAAAAACTGTTGCTTTAATACTCTGACGAATAATAACTCCCATCCCTATGCTTTAAAACCATTCTACTGGCATCTTCATTTATTGCATCAAATCCGGAGTTGTATCCACCCACTTGTAAAGCTTGTCTCCCCTTCTTACCTTCTCTGTTGTCGCCATTGAAAACACATCTCCTTTTTCCACCTGTTCTACCGGTTTCAAATCCAAACGCAACTCCGACACCGTCATCTGCAATGTTCCAGAAGTAGGTCC
>CAKVCR010000075.1 GCA_934725835.1 uncultured Odoribacter sp. | reverse complement strand
GAATGAACTTAAGAAATTCCATCATTTTAATGATGAATTTCTTTCTGATAGCAGTTATATTAAATACGATGGTTATGCTATACAGATAGAAATGCGAGGCAGAAAGCGAAACGCAAAGATTGTTAGAAAGCCTAATTTTGCAGAAATAAGACATAATCTGACAATAAGTTTCTTGCCTTCAGAACGAAACTTATTGTCATCGATCCAGAACATAGAAAACTTATATAGGTCGAAAGATGTTGATATGCTGTTTAATTATATTCTAGAATGGGGGGAGGCAAGAGCGCAGTTTGATGCATCACGTCCATTAAATTTGGTGTTTGTAGATAATATGAAATATCACTATGACGCTAAGAATGGGGATTTGTTGACATTAGCTGATGGACATTCAAGAATAAAGCCGTATTATGCATCAAGTGGTGTACAATCTGCCCTACCGATACAGGTGCTTGCTACCTATCTTGCAGGTGAGGTGGGTACTTCAGCAAAGATAAGTCCGGTTGAATATTTGAAGCAGTTGAATCTTTTAACCGATTCTAAAATAGATATAAAAGTTCTGTCAGCTGTACTAAATGAGATGGTGCGAAATGAAGATTCTTCAAAACCAATTAAAATTAATGAGATTCCCGCTTCTGTAGAAATTGTACTAAATAATTTGTTGAATCGTTCGTCATATCGATCTTTCCACATGTTTATTGAAGAGTTGGAACAGAATCTATTCCCAAAAGCTCAGTTCGAACTTGTCAAGATGTTAGTAGGTCTATTGAAACAGACGGACAAGAAAGATACCGGATATAAAAGTACGGTGTTTTTAACAACTCATAGTCCTTATGTATTAACAGCTTTGAATGTTATGATGTTGGCATCTGTGGCATACAAGCGGTCACCTGATAAAGTTAAGGATTTAGGACTTGAGGATTATGTTCTTCCGGAAGGGGCTTATTCTGCATATTGTATTAATGAAGGACATTTTGAAAATATTGTTGATGAAGAATACGGTTTTATAAAAGGAGATTTCTTGGATTCTGTTTCAGAATTGGTGGACAATTATACATTTGAATTAAACTCACTTATATATGGCAACGCTGAAGGGTAAGTTGGATGCTTTTGATGGTCAACCAGAACAGGGGTGGAACAAAAGGAAAAGTATATCTGTAGGTGAGTGCGGACAAGTATATAGAGCGATTTTTTTGCAAGAGTACTTGTCTGCCGTATATGCCATAGATGGTGGTATTATTAAAGATTATAACACCACGAAGTGCGACAAGTTGGTCTTGCTTGATTTAGGTAATCAAACGTTATTTGAATTGTTTGTTGAGTTGAAAGGTGCAAACATACAACATGCTATAGAGCAAGTAGAGGCAACATTGAAAAATCCTTTGTTTCAGGATTCGGCTGTCAAAGAAAGACAGGCAAGAATCATTGGACGCAAGATACCGAGTAACACAGGAAATTCAGTAACAGAAAAAGCGAAGAAAAAATTCATATTAAAATATAAATGTAGATTGGAGTTTAAAACAGGACCAGCTGTTGAGAATATCAAAATATGAAATATGTATTTATCAATAAATACTTTCATATTTTTTGATTGTAAATCCTTCCCTTGATAAGTATTCAGACCATATAGATTTAAAGGGTGGTATTAAAATCCAGATACTGTTCTGACTCAAGTCTTTTTCACTATTGTCAACATTGCCTGTTTCTGAAGAAGAGAAAAATAAGACGAGGTCGTTTTTAAAGAAGATCGTCAAGATGTATAGAAGAGACAATAAACTGAATAATAAATCAAAACTTTATATGTATAAACATTTTTTTAAGCGATTCTTTGATTTTTGGATTGCGCTTATCGCTTTGATATGCATAAGTCCAATCTTGATAGTAGTAACTATCTGGCTACACTTTGCCAATAAGGGGGCAGGTGCATTTTTCTTACAAGAACGTCCGGGAAAGGATGGTAAGATTTTTAAGGTAATTAAGTTTAAATCCATGACAGATGAGAGGGATGCTGAAGGTAAGTTATTGCCGGATAAAGATAGAATAACGCCTATCGGCAAGTTCGTACGTAAGACGAGTATTGATGAGTTACCGCAACTGATAAATGTATTAAAAGGTGATATGGCGTTGATTGGGCCGAGACCGTTACTGCCAGAGTACCTGCCTTATTATACTGAACGAGAACAACTTCGACATACCGTTCGTCCAGGAATATCAGGTTGGGCACAAGTAAATGGTCGTAACAATGTAACTTGGGACCAGAAGTTGGAATACGATGCATACTATGTAGAACACCTGTCATTCGGGATGGATATACGAGTAATACTGACTACCATCAAGAATGTGTTAGGCGGTAAGGATGTGAATGTTGTGCCAAGTGCTGTGAAAGGAGCTGGCAAGCTCAATGTAGAACGCGCTAACAGAAAGATAAGATGATAGTACGCAGATTAACAAAGGAGGATTTGCAGCTACGGGTAAACTGGATGAATAATCCTAAAGTCTATAGCAGTATGCATTTTGAAATACCTGTGTCAATAGACAACACCGTTCGCTGGTTTGAAAACAATGTAGGTAATTATAAGCGAGCTGATTTGGCTTTTGAAGAAAATGGCGAAGTCGTGGCATTTGGTGGTCTTACGAATATTAATAGTGAAATAAAAAAAGCAGAACTATATATTTTTGTAAATCCGGAGATTCATATGGGTGGTATTGGTACTCGTGCCACAAAGGCATTATGTCGTTATGGTTTCAATGAACTCGGATTAAAGAAAATCTATTTAGAAACTAATGAAGATAACATTGCTGCTCAACGAGTGTATGAGAAGTGTGGTTTTGTACTGGAAGGCAAACTCAGAAATGAGTATATATCCAAGGATGGACAGAATATGTGCAGAATGTATTATGGCTTGCTTAATGGTGAATTAAATGGTTGATTGGATTTTACAAGAGGACTTTCTTTTTCACGGATTATCAATAAAGGTTGTGCGTGATGATATATTTCCGTTTGTTGGCGGAGGAAGCAAAGCACGTAAGGCTGTAGCTTATGAGTCTTTCTTGCGAGAGAGAGGTTATGATGCTATAGTCACTTGTGGAGGTGTTCAGAGTAATCACAACAGGGCAATGGCATTGATGTGTGCAAGGAATGGTTGGAAATGCCACTTGTGTATACAAGGAACGGAAGAACGTTTTTTGAGTGAGAAAGGTAATGCCTTGCTTGACAGATTAAGCGGAGCAGAGTGTGAACTGATACGTCTCGAAGATACATCAATGGCTATGGACAGAGCTATGGAAAAGTTGAAAGCGGAAGGATACAATCCTTATTATGTGATAGGCGGTGGACACAATCTGCCTGGTGGTACATGCTTTGTGGATGCAGTGAGGGAGTTGAAACACCAATGCGATTTGCAGGGTTACAAACCCGATTATTTGTTCTTGGCTTCAGGCACAGGCTCTACACAGGCGGGCATTGTAGTTGGACTTGATCTCGTGGGGTGGGATGATGTGAAATGCATTGGTATTTCTGTAGCCCGACAGAAAGAGCGAGGCAAGCAGGTTATAGCTGAATTCGCCAATATGTTGGCTGAACATTATGGAGTGAAGAAAGACTATACAGACAGCATACTTTTCAATACTGATTATCTGTTCGGTGGCTACGAAAAGTTCACACCTGAAATGAAAGCGTATCTTGATAATACAACAGCATATACAGGACTTGTTTTTTCGACAACATATTCGGGCAAGGGCTTTTATGGAATGATGCGGGAAATAGAGAAACAAGGTCTGCAAGACAAGAATATTGTATTTTGGCATACAGGAGGATTAATGAACGTAATGAAATAAGAAAATGAAATTTGAATATCAAAGAAATGAAAGCATACCCTCTCTTTCTTGGTTAGCAAAAATTAAAAAATCGGGGGGGGGAAAATTAAGCTTATACATGGTGCCATGGTTGAATGTTGCGAGTGTTATTTTGTATCGGGAGTATGGGATGGTGTATTTGAAAAAGGAGAATTCGATACAGCACTTTCTTTTCATGGCACAGGAGGAATTCTAAGAGATGATTCTGTCACTTTTGTTACACCTAATCATTTGCAAGAGTCTTTATATTCTTTGACCCAAGATAACGACTTCGTAATATCAAATTCTCTACCATTTTTGTTGGCTTATACTGGACATCAATTGGACTCAGACTATTATGATTATGAATATGATTTGAACTCTGTCTTTTTCGGCAGTAAGCGTTGTGTAAAAGAATTAAGACTGAAAGATGCAGCAGTGCAAATGCATCGATATTGCAATTTGAAAGTATCGTGCAATTTGTCTTGGGAAGAGTTGCCAAAGTCTGCTAAGGTTGAACTTCGTACATTCGAAGATTACAAATTAAAAATAACCGAGACTTTACGCAGAATTGTAGACAATGCTTCTGACGTGAAAAGAAAGTGTCAATATAATCTTGTTACAACCATATCTAAAGGGTATGATGCTTCTGCAACCTCTGCACTTGTGCATGATTTGGGATGTAACATAGCATTGACGTTTAGCTCTCCTGAAAAATATATGCATGACAGCGGTGTTGAAATTGCCAAGTTTCTTGGATATAAAAATATTATTGAAGGGAATGGTTGTGCTTATATGGATAATACCGCCTTTTGGGAGGCTGAATCTGCATCATGTGGGGATGTCGGCTGTTTGGTTGCATTTAATACATTTGAGCAGGTATACAAGGATTCTATTCTTTTTTTAGGATTAAAGGGAGATTCTATTTGGGGAAAAGACGAGAGTTTAGCAAATCGGGATTTTGATTTTATCAAGATGTCGATAGCTGCAGAACAAAATCCTGAACATTATTTAAGGAATAATACCATTGCAATAAGTGTTCCTCTTGTTCTGGGTTATGAATGGCCTTCCATATATAAAATTAATAATTCGTCAGAAATGGCTAAATATAGTGTAGGAGGATATTATGACAGACCTATTCCGCGTCGGATTGTAGAAGAAAAAGGTGTGCCAAGAAAAGCTTTTGGATTTAAAAAGCAAGGAGCTGGTTTTACCTATCGTTTTCAGCCTACGCTAAAGAGCCTAAGAAACAAAATGTCGAATACTTCTTATGAATCTTTGCTGGATTATTCAATATCATTAAGAAGAAATCCGCTGAAATATCTCGCTCATGTGTGGAAGTATTATATGACGCATTTCCCTATCTATTTTAATTTCATAATGCACTGGTTGCATTTGCCGCTTAAAGTCAAGAACTCTTCAAAATACATTAGTTCGCCTATATCATCTTTGTTGATATTATGGGGAATGGATTTTATGAAAAAGAAATATTATGATGCCTTAAATTAGTAACTATTTGCTTTGTGAAGGATTTACTATTGGGGCGTTTTAAATCAGATTTAATAAATGTTATTTATTGCATGTTTTTTAATTATGAATTAAACAAAAAACTTCCTGCTTTAGCTTGGTTGATGATTTTAAAAAAGGAAGAAGAGCAGGTAGAGGTAATACATGGCGAGCATGTTGAATGTCAGAATGATTTTTTTGTTTCTGGGGTTTGGGATGGTAATTTTCGAGATGGAGAATTTGACAAAGCAGCTTTTTCTTGTTGCACTGGTGCTATGTTGTTAAGAAATGTAAATCGGGGGGGGGGTAAAATTATGTACTCCCAACCATATGCAGGAGTCTATTTATTCAATACGTAGGGGAGATATAAGTTTCTTTTCTAATTCAATAGCTTTTTTGTTAGCAGAAACAGGATATGAACTCGACCCTAATTATTTGAATTATGAAGAGGATTTTAATTCTATTTATTTTGGGGTAAATAAATGTGTTAATCAAATTCTTTTGCGTAATGGGGAGATGTTGAAAATGCATCGACTTTGTAACTTGATTATTGATTCTGATTTTAATCTACATAAGGAAAAGCGTAAAAGTGGTTTGCACTTTAATAATTTTGACGATTACTATGGTAAATTATTGGATGTTATGGAGAAAATTAAGAATAATTCTCAATCTTCTGATAGATTATCTCAGTATGGAATGGTTACTACAATATCTCGTGGATATGACGCTCCTTGTGCTTCTGTCGTTGCACATGAGATTGGTTGTGATGTTGCAGTGACCTTGGGAACTCCCATAAAATATATAAATGATAAAGGAACTGAAATAGCTCAGCAATTAGGTTTTTCTTCAATTATAGAAGGGGATGGAGATGTGTATAGGAATAATTCAGAGTTGTGGGAAGCGGAAAATTCAGCTAGTGGAGCAACTGGATGTCAAGTACAATTCAATGTCTTTGAAAAATACTATCATGATTGTCTTCTGTTTGTAGGAGTTCGTGGGGATTCATTATGGAATAAAAATGCGATAGGTGTTAATAATGATATGGATTATTTATACCTTGAAACTGATGCGGACTTAAATTTTGAACATTATTATAGAACAAATACTATTGTAATAAATCTGCCAATGTTTGGGGCTGACGTTTGGAGTGAAATTCATCGTATTTCTAATAGTGAAGAAATGAAGCCTTGGTGTACTAATAATGACTATGATAGACCAATCCCCAGAAGAATAATTGAATCAAAAGGAATTGCTCGGCATGCTTTTGGATATAAGAAAATGGGAGCCGGTTTCTCTTTGCATTTTGAAACATTGTATTCTTTGCGAAAAAAAATGTCACCGACGTCTTATGAATCTTTATTGAAGTATAAAAAAACGTTGAAGAGGAATAAGTTGAAATATTGTAGTTATGTGATAAAATATTATTTATCACATTATAGGATATATGTTAATTATATTATGAATCGACTACGTATACCCAGACTATTTAAGTCGGGAAGTACAAAATACATGAGTTCTCCTATATCATCACTGCTAATATTATGGGGAATGAATGAAATGGTTAAACGGTATAAAAAAGCTTTATGATATGAATATTTTATTTACATGTGCTGGCAGACGCACGTATCTGCTGAAATATTTCAAGGAGAATATGGAAGAAGGGGATAAAGTGGTTGCTACAGATATGCAACTTTCTGCTCCGGCTCTGCAAGTGGCAGATGTGAAACTTCAGGTGCCTGCTGTGTATGATCCGAAGTATGTGGATGTCACTCTGCAGATTTGCAAGGATTTCAAGATTGATGCCCTCTTGTCGCTCAATGATTTGGAATTGCCTATTCTGGCAGAGAATAAGGCGAAGTTTGAAGCAGAGGGTGTGAACGTTATTGTAAGTGATCCTTCTGTCATCGACATCGCCTTTGATAAGTACAAGACTGCGCAATGGGTAGAATCGTTAGGACTTAAATCTCCTAAGACTTTTGTACGCCTTGAGGATGCCAAGCATGCACTGGAGACAGGCGATCTTCATTTTCCGTTATTTATGAAACCTCGTTGGGGTTCTGGTTCTATCGGCTTGGAGACTATTGCTGATATGGAGGAACTTGATATTTACTATCACTTACTGATGAAGAAAATCAAGAAAACAATTCTTGCTACAGCTTCTGTTGGTAACGAATATATCATGATACAGGAGAAACTCACAGGAAATGAGTTTGGTCTGGACGTGATGAACGATCTTAAGGGGAACAATGTGGCAGTAAGCGTGAAGCAGAAATTGGCTATGCGTGCTGGTGAAACAGACAAGGCTGTAATAGTTGATCTGCCTAAAGTTCGTGAAATTGGTTGTAAGATTGGTGCTGCTTTGAAACACATCGGTAATCTTGATGTTGACGTGATGCAGAATGAGAAAGGTGAATATTGCGTATTGGAGCTAAATCCTCGTTTTGGCGGTGGTTTCCCATTCAGCTATGAAGCAGGAGTGAATCTGCCTAAGGCTATTATCGAATGGATAAAGGGTAATAAGGTAGATGCATCTATACTTCAGCCAGAGTATGGCAGAATATTCTCCAAGAACGATTATCTGATGGAGATAAAATAACTTCAAATGGTTCAGCAGGTATGATTGAATAGGCGATAGCCTGTGGAGCGAAACCACTACCTGCGACGAATAGTCTGTAAGTTTAAAGATATTTCTCAAAAGAATGGATTAACTAAAGCAACAACATTATTAAGTCCGGTTTGATTGATGAAGCAAAAATGAGGTAAAGCTTGTTGGGGTTAAAGGTATCTTGAGAAATAATGACAAATAAAATATGACTTTAAAGGAATTATCAGAACATTCAGAATTTGCAAGCGAAGAGGATTTCAAAGCTTTTGCGGCATGTTTTCAAGAAATTAAAGAGATGGGTAAGAAATTTGAGCCTCTCTTAAATGGTGTTACTATTGAAAGTGGGCGTAGTAAAGAAGAAATTGCTTATAGCTATTATGTGGAAACAATGTTGATGGCTGCTATTTTGGAATCATTTATAATGAAATCAGAACAAGAATTTAAAGAAGTAAATAAGTTTGTGTTCAACTATACGGATCAAGCTTTTATTTGGGATGTGCCCGTTACATCATATTTTAGATGTTTGACAAGACTATGTGCTGTCGGTCTGTTAGAATTAACAAAGGAAGATAAATACAATCCGACATTTGCTATTACAGAAGATGGAAAAATAACATTGCGTCAACAGTCGTATGCTAATCTTGCTCAGTCTGCATTGTTTAATCTTAAAACTCAACAATTAAATGATAAGATGTTGCTATTGAACAAACGTGCTGTTGAACAAAATCGGTTGATGTTAATTGTTGCAATAGCATCGGCGATAGTTGCATTTGTGAGTTTGTTTAGGTGATTTTGAAACTGTAAAGCAGGCATGGACGGAATATATGAATGGCTGAATCCAAGGATTCCTGTAGAGTATGTATTGTTCTCTTTTCTTATTCTTTCTATTGCGATTGTGATAGGAATGCTGATGGTGAAAGGAGGAAAGCTTAAAGGGTATGTACTAAATGCATTGTTTTTGGAGTATTATTTTCTGGTTCTTTGCTCTACTGTGATTTGTCGGGTTAGTGGTGAGGAAAGACTGATAGAGTTGATGCCATTCTGGAAATATCCTGATATTTGGTATGGAGTGGATTATCCTGCAGATTTATTAGAAGTGTTGCTGAATATCGCTCTATTTATGCCGATAGGATTGCTGCTTGGGGGAATGGGAAGGAATTTCAAGACGGTTTTCTTAAGTGGAGTTATTCTCTCTTGTGTCATTGAAGTTTCTCAGTTTGTATTTTGTAGAGGACTTTGTGAAACGGATGATGTAATACATAATACTCTCGGGTGTATTATTGGATATTGGGTGTATCTTTGTTTGCTAAAGGTCAAAAGAGGCTGTTTTAAGAATTAAAATTTTGTTGTTTTCTATTATTACCGGCTTGAGATACGGATATTTCGATTATCTTTGTAACATAGAAAGGTTCTTTTTTATATTCTTAATAGAGAGTTTGTTGCTAAATGGTTATTATTTATGAAGATAAAAAATATACATATACAAAACTTTCGTAGTATTGAAAATTTATCTATTATAGATGCCGACCCACAAATGAATTTAATTGTTGGTATCAATGGCGCCGGTAAAACAAGTGTGCTTGATGCTATGGCAATTTTATTGTCATGGTTTATTGCTCGTATGCGCTCAGCTAATGCCAAAGGAATATCTCCCAATGAGTCGGATGTAAAGATAGGAAGTAAAGAGCCGTGTTTGTTGGCTGTAGATATAGAGAATGGTATAAATTGGACAATAGTAAAGAATAAAGCTTACACAGAACGTAGAAAACAACAGGCTTTTAAGACGAATTTAGGCGAAATGCCGAATTTTGCAGATAACATTGTAGAAAATGCGGAGAATGGAGGATGTGTACCTGTTTTGATGTATTATCCGGTAGAAAGGGCTATTGCATCTGTTCCAGTTAATTTACATAAAGCAGAAACAAATATATGGGATGTATATAAGGATGCGTTGTCAGGTAATTCTAATTTCAGATCGTTCTTCGAATGGTACAGACGTCAGGAAGACATCGAAAATGAGTTGATTAGAGACGATGCGTCTTATAGAGATCATAGTCTGAATGCTGTACGACAAGCAATTTCTGCATTCTTTCCCGACTTCAGCGAGATGCGTGTGCGTCGCAGACCGTTTCAAGCGATGGTTATTAAAAAAGGTCACCAAATGATTGAGTTCTCACAGTTGTCACAGGGGGAAAAATGTTACCTATCATTGGTGTGTGATATCGCAAGACGTTTGGCAATAGCCAATCCTGGAATGACTAATCCACTTGAAGGTGAAGGTATAATTCTGATTGATGAAGTTGATTTGCACCTTCATCCGAAATGGCAAATGGAAATAGCGAATAAATTGACAAGTATTTTTAAGAATTGTCAGTTCTTTCTTTCTACTCATTCTGCAATTGTTCTTTCTGACATAAGAAAGAATCAGATTGTTTCGATTGATGGCTAAAATTTCGACTAAATACGGAGAATTACGACTATTTACGACTAAATAGAACCAATTACGACTAAAAGTAGTCAATATCTTTGCCCATCCAAAGATTTGGGCTACCTTTGCAGTTGAGTTATTTGACAGCACAATATAGCAAATCGCTGAAAATCGCACGGTTGCCATGTAGTTACCATTACTTTTCAGACACTCCGTTAAATGTTTATTCGTCAAATGGTTATATAAAACTGTTGAAAATTTTAAATACAATATAAAATGGAAGAAAGAAAAACAATATATCTGTGTTTGGCACATATGTCGGAAAACAAATTAGAGGAAAAGTATGTTCAAGAGGCTTTCGATACCAATTGGGTAGTGCCTATGGGACCTAACGTGAATGCTTTTGAAAAGGATTTGGAGACGTTTGTCAATAGTAAATATGATGGAACAGAACAGCTTGACCGTAAGGTGGTATGCCTGTCTGCCGGTACTGCTGCCATACACCTGGCTTTGATTGGCTGTGGTGTGAAGGCTGGTGATGAGGTGCTGGTGCAGAGTTTTACGTTTTGTGCTTCTTCGCATCCGATTACTTATCTGGGGGCTAAGCCGGTGTTTGTGGGCTCTGAAGGCGAGACTTGGAATATGGATCCGGTATTGCTGGAGAAAGCTATTCTTGACCGCAAGGAGAAAACCGGTAAATACCCTAAGGCAATCGTGCCGGTGGCTCTCTATGGTATGCCTTACCGCATTGATGAGATTATGGCTATTGCCGATAAGTATGGTATTCCTGTAGTGGAGGATGCTGCTGAGGGTATGGG
>CAKVCR010000074.1 GCA_934725835.1 uncultured Odoribacter sp. | reverse complement strand
GACACGGATCATTACGTCCCACCTTCGGTCCCACCTTCACGGGTTCATGATGCGGCTGTTCCCGTCTGGGAGCTTCAGCCGGAGTCTCATTTCTTGTTTCACGCATCTTGCTCAAATCCGTTCGGCGTTGTTCTGCTTCTCTTACCTCCTCCGGATCCGGCATCGGAATCTGTCCCTTCATTAACGTAGATACCATACCTTTGTTGATTTTCTCTACCATTGCTTTGAACAGATTATAGGATTCAAATTTATAAATCAACAGCGGGTCTTTCTGCTCATATGCGGCATTCTGTACCGACTGTTTCAAATCGTCCATCTCGCGCAAATGCTCTTTCCAGGCATCATCAATATGTGCCAGAATCACTGCTTTTTCATACGAACGCATCAAATCTTCTCCCTGCGAATGGTAAGCTTTTTCCAGATTCGTCACCACATTAAACAATCTCACTCCATCTGTAAAAGGAACAACAATGTTCTTATACATATCACCCCTGGTTTCAAATACATTCTTTATCACTGGATAAGCCTGCTGAGCAATAGCTTCCACCTTCCTCTGGTAAGCATCGCGTACATATTTATACAATTGCTCAGTCAATTCATCCGGATGTACTTTTTTAAATTCGTCCTCCGAAATATTAAAATCTACAGACAACACCCGTAAAATCTCAAGACGGAAACCTTCTACATCATTTATCGACTGATATTCCTGTACAATAGACTCACAGACATCATAAGTATTGTTGGCGACAGCCACACCGATACGCTCACCCAACAGAGCCTGACGACGCTGCTTATAAATCACAGTACGCTGTGAATTCATCACGTCATCATATTCCAACAGACGCTTACGGATTCCGAAGTTATTTTCTTCCACCTTCTTCTGTGCACGTTCTATTGATTTTGTAATCATTGAATGCTGTATCACATCACCCTCCTCGTGTCCCAAACGGTCCATCACCCGGATAATCCTCTCGGAACTGAACAGACGCATCAAATCATCTTCCAAAGAAACGAAGAACTGTGAAGAACCCGGGTCTCCCTGACGCCCGGCACGACCTCGCAACTGACGGTCAACACGTCGGGAATCATGACGTTCCGTACCGATAATAGCCAAACCGCCTGCAGCCTTCACCTCCGGACTCAACTTGATGTCAGTACCACGACCAGCCATATTAGTTGCAATAGTCACCGTCTTAGACTGTCCTGCTTCGGCAACAATCTCTGCCTCCTTCTGGTGCAATTTTGCATTCAACACATTATGCTTGATTCCACGCAATTTCAGCATACGGCTCAACAACTCGGACACTTCGACAGAAGTTGTACCCACCAACACCGGACGTCCCAACTCCACCAACCGCACAATCTCATCAATCACCGCATTATATTTCTCACGTTTTGTCTTGTAAACAAAATCGTTAGCATCAATACGCGCTATCGGGCGGTTTGTCGGAATGACAACCACATCCAACTTATAAATATCCCAGAACTCTCCCGCTTCAGTTTCTGCCGTACCGGTCATACCCGCCAGTTTATGATACATACGGAAATAATTCTGTAAAGTAATTGTTGCAAACGTCTGAGTAGCTGCTTCAACCTTCACGCCTTCCTTAGCCTCAATAGCCTGGTGCAAACCGTCAGAATAACGGCGTCCCTCCATGATACGTCCGGTCTGTTCGTCGACAATTTTAACCTTATTGTCCAGCACCACATACTCCACATCCTTCTCAAACAGAGTATAAGCCTTTAATAACTGGTTCACTGTGTGTACACGTTCCGACTTGATGGCATAATTCTGAATCAAATCATCTTTCTTAGCGAGTTTCTCTTTCTCATCTTGAGTGCTTTTTTCTATCTCAGCAATCTCCGTACCGATATCAGGCAAAATAAAGAACTTCGGGTCTTCACCGGCAGCAGTAATCGTATCATGCCCCTTATCCGTCAAATCGATAGAATTCAACTTCTCATCAATCACAAAGTAAAGAGGATCAGTTATCTCCGGCATTCTCCGGTTATTTTCCTGCATATACTCGTTCTCCGTTTTGATAAGCATAGCCTTGTTTCCCTCTTCACTCAGAAATTTAATCAACGGCTTGTATTTCGGCAGACCTTTATGTGCTCTCAATAGCAATACACCGCCCTCTTTCCGTTTTTTGGGATCATCGCTGGCCAGCAACTCTTTGGCATCATTGAATATCTTCATCACAAGCTCACGCTGCATTTTCACCAAACGCTCTACACGTGGCTTGTATTCATCAAACATTTGGTCATCACCCTTAGGCACCGGACCGGATATAATCAAAGGAGTACGGGCATCATCAATCAATACCGAGTCAACCTCATCGACAATGGCAAAATTGTGTTTGCGCTGAACCAAATCCTCCGGATTGATAGCCATATTATCACGCAGATAATCAAAACCGAACTCATTATTCGTACCAAAAGTGATATCTGCCATATAGGCCTTGCGCCGCTGCGGAGAATTAGGCTGATGCTTATCGATACAGTCAACCGACAGACCATGGAACATATATAACGGTCCCATCCATTCCGAGTCACGCTTAGCCAAATAATCATTCACCGTCACCATATGTACGCCTCGACCGCTCAATGCATTCAAGAACACCGGCAACGTAGCCACCAATGTTTTACCTTCACCGGTTGCCATCTCCGCAATCTTACCCTGATGCAAAACTGCACCACCTATCAGCTGTACATCATAGTGAACCATATCCCAGGTCACCTCATTACCACCGGCAATCCAACTATTGAAATAAATAGCCTTATCACCCTCTATTTCCACAAAATCATGCTCAACAGCCAAATCCCGGTCAAACTGTGTCGCCGTCACTTCAATCTCCTGATTTTCCTTGAAACGACGAGCAGTATCTTTCATAACTGCAAAAGCCTTGGGCATCAATTTTGTCAACACTTCTTCCACCTTCTTGTCAATCTCCTCTTCCAATTTGTCCACCCGGCTATATATCTCCTCCCTCTCCTCAATAGAAGGCTTTTCTTCCTCCACCTTACGTTTCAGGGCTGCAATCTCTTCCTCTTCAGACTGAATATAGGCATGCACCTCTTTTTTCATATCTTCAGCCACTGCACGCAACTCATCATGGCTCAACTGCTTCATTTTCTCCCACTCTGCATTTACTTGCGCCACAATCGGTCGCAACTCTTTCATATCTCTGTCGGCTTTGTTACCGAACAGCTTTTTTAAAACATCATTAAATCCCATGTAAATTTTTGATTTTAAATTTTAATTGAAAACTACCGTATACTACTATCTACACTCATTTTCAATCATTCCCGGAGCACGAATTTTATGTGTCATATGGCATAGATTGCCTATTTCCACTCCGGTTGTACACTCACAAGAAACCGGGAAACATCCACTTCGAGACGGCTGCCCCATTGGCGAATCGCATTCTTTCTCACTTTCCTCCAAATAGACAGCAACAACCTTCAATGTATTCGTTATCACAGGCCTACACCTATCCGCCTTTAAAATCCCAATACTTTCCTGGGCTTTCAAAGGTATGGTCACAGCACAACCCGCCATGACATACAAAGCTGCTAATAGATACCGATTCATTTCCACGCTTGGCAAATATACAACAAAATGTGTGAACTAGTTCACTAATTTTTCTATTTTTTAAAGCCGAATACCTATCATCTCTAATATTTAGAGACATTTTCAACAGACTGATAATTTTCTAAATAACCCACCACCTCATCTACACTGTTCGCTACAAAATACAGTTTATCATATACAGACGACACAAAACCTTTCTCCCGAATACCGGCTATAAAATCAAGCAAACCATCATAAAAACCGGCTGTATTCAAAAACACCACCGGCTTATTATGCTGTCCCAATTGCTTCAAAGTTATCACCTCCGTAATCTCCTCCAACGTACCCCACCCTCCCGGTAACGCTACAAAAGCATCAGCATAAGTACGCAACAAATGCTTTCTCTCCTTCATATCCGGTGCCACCACCAGCTCATCCAATCCATCGGCTGCAACACCGCGCGACATAATACATTCGGGAATCACACCTATTGCCTTGCCACCTCTATTCATAGTTGCGGTGGCAACTTGGTGCATTAAACCTACACAAGTGCCACCGTATACTAATTTCCACCTTCTACTTCCAATCGCCTCTCCTAATTTTCGTGCATCGTCAAAATAAACGCTTTCGACCCCATTGACCGAAGCACAAAACACAGCTACATTCATCACTATTAAGCGTCAATAGTTGCGTATGTCGCATTCTGTTCAATAAACTGACGGCGTGGCGGAACATCGTCGCCCATCAGCATAGAGAAAATGCGATCAGCTTCCGCTGCATTCTCGATAGACACCTGACGCAATATACGATTTTCCGGAGACATTGTCGTTTCCCACAACTGCTCCTTACTCATCTCACCCAAACCTTTATATCGCTGTATATGCAAACCGGCATCGCCCCTACCATTACTCATCTCGTCAACCAACTGCTCCAATTCTTTCTCAGTCCAGCAATATCTCTGCTCCTTGTTGCCTTTCTTCACAGAATACAAAGGCGGAGTAGCAATATACAAATAACCGTTTTCAATCACAGGACGCATAAAGCGGAAAAACAGAGTCATAATCAAAGTGGCAATGTGCGCACCATCAACATCAGCATCGGCCATAATCACAATCTTGTGATAACGCAACTTCTCCAGATTTACGGCTTTAGTATCTTCCTGCGTACCGATTGTAATTCCCAAAGCCTGGAAAATCATTTTAATTTCCTCGCTTTCAAAAACACGGTGCAACATCGCTTTCTCCACATTCAAAATCTTACCTCTCAAAGGTAATATCGCCTGGAAACGGCGATCACGTCCCTGCTTTGCAGTACCGCCTGCAGAATCTCCCTCGACGAGGAAAATTTCACATTTAGCAGGATCATTATCTGAACAGTCAGCCAATTTTCCCGGTAGTCCCGAACCGCTCAAAACAGTCTTTCTCTGTACTAATTCGCGTGCCTTACGGGCTGCATGACGGGCAGTAGCTGCAAGTATCACCTTGTCGACAATCGCTTTTGCTTCTTTAGGATGCTCTTCCAGATAATTCTCTAAAACGGTAGATACAGCCTGAGCCACTGCAGTACCGACATCCGTATTTCCTAATTTAGTCTTGGTCTGTCCCTCAAACTGAGGTTCTGCCACCTTAACGGAAATCACTGCAGTCAAACCTTCTCGGAAGTCATCACTATTGATATCGAACTTCAATTTCGAAAGCATGCCATGAATTTCAGCATAAGCCTTCAGCGTAGATGTCAATGCACGCTTGAAACCTGCCAAGTGCGTACCGCCTTCTATCGTATTGATATTATTTACATAAGAAAAAACATTCTCAGAGAATCCTGTATTATAATGCAATGCCACTTCAATGGGCACACCGTTCTTCTCTGTAGAAATATCTATAGTATCATCAATCAGACATTCACGGTTATTATCCAAAAACTTAACAAACTCACTCAACCCATGTTCCGAGTAAAACGACTCATACTTCGGCTCGTGTGTTTCTGGATTGACCTCCCTTCTATCTGTGATTGACAGACGGATACCTTTATTCAAATATGCCAACTCACGCAAACGCGCAGAAAGAATATCATACTTATATTCAGTCACATAAAATATAGTATCGTCCGGCAAGAAAGTCACCTTTGTACCGGTACGTTCCGTTTCTCCGATAATTTCAACATCACCGGCGGGCACACCTTTATGATATTCCTGTCTCCAGATTTTTCCATCCCTGCAGATTTCAGCCACCAGCGTACTGGACAACGCATTCACACAAGAAACGCCCACACCATGCAAACCGCCGGACACTTTGTATGAATCCTTATCGAATTTACCGCCGGCATGCAGCACTGTCATCACCACTTCCAAAGCTGATTTATTTTCCTTAGAGTGGCGTGCCGTTGGTATACCACGTCCGTTGTCTTCCACTGTAATCGAATTGTTCTCGTTAATCGTCACTCGGATATCATTACAGAAACCCGCCAATGCTTCGTCTATCGAGTTATCAACAACCTCATACACCAGATGATGCAATCCTTTCACGTTCACGTCTCCGATATACATAGAAGGACGCATGCGCACAGCTTCCAGACCTTCAAGCACCTGAATACTGTCGGCAGAATATTCTCTTTCTGATTTCTCTAACTCTTCGCTCATATTTTAATTTAATTGCTATTACCACTTAAACACGCAAATATAAGCATTTTTTTCTAAAAGATTTCACATCTCCAATCTCAAACAAAATTTTATATATGCTGTTCTCATTTTTAAGAGAACAGCAATATGAAAATTATTTTCTTCTTTCACGATAAACAACATCTTTCACCTTGGCAAATCCGGTATACTCTTCTAATTTGGTTACAGAATGAGATGAACGGTCAATTTTATAAAATCCAACCTTTCCACCATTGACGCCTGCAGTTGCATTATCGTATGAACCAACTATCAGATTATACTGTTTTGCCAAAAACTCTTCAGAATTGTCCGATAAAAAATCAAAAGAAGGTTGTTGGTATAAATTAAATTTCAGCATTGTAACTTCTTCATCAGCTCCTAATTGAATGCCTTCCAGTGGATAATTCGTACCTGTACCCAAATCATACAAATAAACTTTATTCTTCACTGCATAAAACATAAATGGGAACTGTGAATGAAAGGCAAATTTTGTAGCCTGGCCAAAATCAGAAGCATTCAATTTTTCATAATAAGCCTCTTGAGTAAAAGTTGTTCCTCCTGCATTAATTGCATATATGCTACGTTCTCCATTTTTATCCTGCAATATAGAGTAAACAACACCTCCTGAAAAGCTTGTACTTTCCATATGTATCAATTCTTTACCCGTATTATAACTAAACAACTTGTTGCCTGCGGGATCTTCCAAAGGAGACATTGTCTGCACCGCATCTGCATTTTGAGAATAAGCCCATCCGACAAACCGTAAGTTATCAATATCGTACATTAATGCACAATTTGCATTTCCCGGACGCAACATACTAATTCCGATAAAAGGAGCTACTTTATATTCCACTGCACCACCTCTGGTGGAAGTATTAATTGGCAACTCAAATGCCGAACCGGCCATACTTGATGTAATTGCATAAACATTGCCAGCTGTTGTCACACAAAAACGATTCGTATTATCTACAAAAAAGCCATTATTCAAAGCAGCAAAACAGATTGGTTCATCATCAGGAGTCATTATAAAATCCGTAGCTTTCATATTCCAAGATGCGCCTGAAGTGAAAGATTCGGCATTTATTTTATAAGTGCCTGTCTCTCCCATAACATAAATAGCCTCCTTTCCGAAAAACAGAGACGGAGCAAAAGCAATCTGAGTTGCATTGTGTCCTTTGGGCAACCCTAAACTGGTCAATAAATCATGCATAGCAACCATTCGTTCTGCAGAAATTCGAGAAATCATATCCATACGGATTCGATTTTCTTCACCTTCGTTACACAACACCATCCATCCTTCAAATACAGACGAAGTAATCTTTACATTAAAAGTCTTTATTGTTTCAATTCCTGTACGAACATCCTTCACACTAAGATAACAAATATAGTTCCCGGCGGGAAAATTTGCCAATGTATCCAAATTCATGTTACCATCAGAATTTAGCACAATCCAGGGCGCAACTCCATTTCCATTCAAAGAACCGGAAGTTTTGTCAAACTTATAGACGAATTCATAATTCGGATTACTATTATTAATCTCTCCTTCCAAAGTAGAGGTTATCTTAGGCGTCACTTGAATCCTATCTGCACCGGACAACACTTCTATCAATTCCGGTACGTTTTCAATCACGATATCTCCCAAATCCGTATAATCATAATTTCCTTTATCTTCAAAACATGCCCATACAAATGGCATAAAAAGAAGCATAATATATTTTAACCTTCTCATAATCTATTCATTTTCATATTTAGAATAATCAACTGCATATTTGGTAGTCAACTGCATATAAGAACCGTCAGCTTCCATAACAGGAGTTCCTGCATCTGCCATCTCCTGTAAATAACGCTGCAAAGCTCGTGTTGCAAAATCAACACGTCCTGCAACAATCTTATAACCGGCATAACCGGCATACCGCCAGTCGGTCAATGTCCATCCCATGACACTGTTTAATGTCTGAAATTTTTTAGGAGTCCAAGGTCCCCAATAATCGTCTGCATACTGCCTATAAAATCTCGGTTCAGTATATTGCTCATTGAAAGAAACCGTAAATTTAAGAGCATTCAACGTATCTGATGTAGCTGTCCAATCACTTGAAGCTTTAAAATTCTTGATATTCAACTTAAAATACTCATTCTCTTCCAATCTGAAAACTATTCTCTTTGTGTCTGACAACAAAGACTCTGTTCTCAAAAGAGTTACCTGCAAATTCACGCTGCTTCTATTAGGAGGTACAACCAAAGTATCCAACCCTACGGTAAAATCCACTCCTTCAATAGCACTACTTGCATCCTTATCAAAAACCACCTTTACCGGTCTGGGATAATTTTTTACTTTACCCATAGTCTTTAAAGGAACATTTACTTTCGCAGACATAATATTTTTACCGGCTCCGGCAAACGAAGCTGACAGAGAATCAACATAATAATAATTCGGTGCGAAAATGACAGAACCGTCACCAGCCATTGTGTATCCATTATCCCCTTGGAAGTAGATTGCAGTATCATCTGTTGAAAACTCCATTATATCATCCTCTTTACATGCCAACAACAAAACTCCTGTTATAAGCATTAGTAATATCCTTACTTTCATAACTGATTTATTTCTAAATTTAACGATTTTGAATTTCAGATTCTGGCAGAGGCACTTCGAATACAGGCAACACCGCTGCATTTGAAAAAGCATTTTCAGCAGCGCTTATACTGCTTTCCAAGCGTTTATACATGAAAAATATCTGTCCTTCACCATAAAACTCCCTCAAATACTCTGTTTTTAAATGAGTCATAAAATCTGCATCACTTACAACTTGCAGTGCAGGTACACCTCTCATATCGCGCACTTGGTTTAAAAGTTCATATCTATCACCCAATTCCTCTTCACATTCTGCTGCAATATAATACATCTCACTCAAACGGATTAGTGGCATAAATGTTGCATAAAAAGGTATATTATCAGGATCCGGGAAAGTCAGTTTTTTATATTTTACAAATACCAAACCGACAGCACCAACACTTGTAGCCTGAGTCCACTGTGACTGATAACGGAAATCTGCCGTTTCTCCTGCAAACAAATTATTGAGAACATAATTTTCCTTCGGTTGCAACAAACTACTACCAGCCATTTCTGCATCAAAGTTATAGGTGTAAATATTGGATCTGTCATTTTTATACATACCCATCAAGACTTCTGTCGAAAATACACGATCTGCCGTCCGAGTATTTCCTAATAACTTGGCCGGATCAACTGCAGGGAAATATTCTTTCACCTTAGGATTATTCAACAGTTTTTTAGCTGTCTCGCCGGCTTTTTCCTTATTACCTGCATACAATAGAACACGGGCTTTCAGTGCCATTACAGCATAATAATTAAAACGCAGTTGTCTATATCTTAAGTAAACGTCACCACCATCTTCTGCAGCAGAAGCCATCGCACCTCCCTCAATAACCGGATCTTCCGCCAACGCCTTCTCTGCTAATTCTATATCCCGAAGAATTTTATCTTTAAGTACAACTTCTGCACTCAATAAAGGTAAATTGGTAATCCTTATTGACTCATTATAAGGGATAGCTTCTTTTCCAAACCGGCTATAAACCGGACCGAATAAACGCAACATATCAAAATGCAGAAAAGCTCTTAATGCCAACATCTCACCTCTCAACAATACGACCTCTTTCTCTGTCAATATGCCATTCTGATTTTCAAGATTGGATAAAATAACATTACAATTCAATATAGTCGAATAAGCAGTAGACCAGACATCCTCCAGAGTTGATTTCAATTTTTGATTACTATAATCATTCCGAACTGCAGCATCTGTCATACTGCCTGATGAGGAAACCGGTTTGTAGCGTAAGGCCAACAAATCAATCATTTCGTAAGAAAGATTTCTACCGTACAAAGAATTTGAAACCAATTTATTATACACACCATTTACTGCAGCATAAAAACCACTTCTTGTTCCAAACAATTGCTCCTGTGTTTGTTTATCCTTGGGAGTAACATCCAAAAAATTATCGCATCCGGCCAAAAAGCCTCCCAGCAACAATACTATTATCAATATATAATTCCTTGTTTTCATATTTCACCATTTAGAAATTCAACGAAAGTCCCAATTCCACTGTACGAGCAAACGGGTATAGCGTACCGCGCTCAGACTTAATAGTGGAAGCACGGAATACGTCACGCATAGAAGCCTGAACTTTCAAACTACTCAAACCTGCCTTACGAACCCAACCCTCCAAGAACTCGTAACCTACATAAATAGATTCCAATGCCAGGGCATTTTCTTTTTGAATAAAACGGCTGGACATCGGTGTTTTGGAAGCATCTGCTATATTCTTGAATTTTCTGATATCACCCGGTTTCTGCCATCTTTCATATAGAGCCCGTTTATCCTGATTATAAACAATCTCATAGTCAGTAATATTTTCAACCTTCGTATAAAGAGCTTCATTAAATACGCTCGCACCCATTTGGTAACGGAAATTCAAACTCAACGAAAATCCTTTGTATGCAAAAGAAGTACCTAAAACACCCTCAATATCAGGACGTTTATTTCCGCATATCACTTCATTGTCATAACTATAGTCATAGGTATAATTTCCTTCTTTGTCATAAAATAATTCACGACCGGTTGAAGGGTCAATACCGGCAGATTTAACAGCCCAAAGATCGTCCGGATCTGCACCATCATAATATCGTACTGTATTTCTACTCTTTCCATACTGATTCAAACTGCTCAACTTATTCCCTATTCCGTCCAGCTCTGTTGTTTGAGTGCGTAAATTACCTCTAACCAACCAAGAAAGACGCTTATCCAATTTTTGCAAAATATAGTATGACAAAGAAGCCGTCAAACCTTGAGAAATCTGTTTACCTGCATTTGTTGCATAAGTAGTCACACCTGATGACGTTGGCATATTTATACTAATCAACAGGGGGTCGGTTACTTTATGATAATAATCAACAGTCACTGTCAGGCGTTTATTCAATAAAGTCATATCAATACCTATATTCTT
>CAKVCR010000073.1 GCA_934725835.1 uncultured Odoribacter sp. | reverse complement strand
GGCTAAAAGCATTGACAACTTTTAGCCTTTTGTTTGTTATATTCAAATGTTAGTAGAATCTGTAACGTTGATCTTTTACTTCCCCGTTTTTGATGATTGCTTCTATCGCTTGATAGTTGGCACGATACATATTTACTTGTTGTAAAGATGCTTTTGTCTGTTTAACTTGCTCCGGAGTCACTTCGTCTGTCGTGCGATTGTTAACTACGATAACAAATACTCCCTGATTCCCTGCAATCGGAGCAGATAACTTACCTTGTTCAGCTATTGATGCAGCAGCTATTACACGAGGTTCTATTCCGACTCCAGGAATTTGGAATGAATTAAAGCTTATTTCAGCTGCTTCTTTTACATCAACTCCCGCTTTTTGAGCCACGGATAATAGGCTCTCGCTTCCGCTCATCATACTAGCAAGCTCTTTTTTCAAAATCTCTGCTTTTTTCTTTTGAATCAAAATTCGCTTGATTGTAGATGCAACGTTGTTAATGGGAGCAATACCTTCTTCGTTAATCTCAGTTAATACTGCTACCGTGTATTTGTTGCCATTTGTAAAGATGATTGATTCATCTTTTGTTTGAACAACACCAGGCTCTTTTGTCAAATAAATCTGCCGTATCATTTCACGTGCGTTGTCCATTCCGGCAATGGTTTTGTCATTCTTGCCAACAGTTGCAATGCGTTTTGTCAAGCCGGTTTCATCTACTTTTTTATCAAAGTTTGCAGGATTGTCGATTCCGGTTGCAAAATTACGGGCATCATTGTAAATCTTATTGGTAGTTTTACCTGATGCATGTACTACTTTTTCAATTGTAGCAATTTGAATTTTCTGAACAGGTTTTGCCATGTCAGTAACCTGAACAACGTGTGCTCCGAATTGAGTCAACACCACTTTGATATCGTTCTTCTTTGCAAAGAATACAGAGTCACTGAATGGTTGCACCATCATCTTCTGGTTAAACCAACCTAAATCTCCTCCATTTATGGCTGAATTTTGGTCTGCAGAGTTGTTTAGTGCCAATTCTTCGAAATCTGCACCTTTCCTAAGCAAGTTTGCTAAACTATCTGCAGTAGCTTTTGCCTGTTTGTAGTTGTTGTTCTGCGGAGAAATCAAAATGTGGCGAGCACGAACAGAATCCGGCAACATTTTTACGTCTCCTACACGTGAAATCTTGTATGCATTATTCTCAAAATACGGACCGAATACTTCTGAATGATTATTGAACAAGAAGTTTGCTAAACTGTCATTGGTTATTTCTTCTTTTTTGTAATAATTCATGTCAGCTTTTACCTCAGAAGAAAGGTTTACAAATTCCATTGGTTCATTGCTTGCTGCAAATTCTCCCGTCAATTCTCTGACGCTTTGTGCTGTTTCAGAAAAATCTTCTCCGGAAGGTTCGATGTCGAAATTTACATAAACAATACGTCTTGATTCATTCTGTCTGAATCTTGCCTGATTGTTGTTGTAATATTCTTTTATTTCGTTATTGCTGATATTAATGCTTGAATCATCAATTGAGCTATAATTTTTTACGATATAGCTGATGTCAGTTTTTGTTGCATTACCTTCTGCATTTGCTTTTGCTTGTTCATCTGTTACGTACATACCTTTGGCTAACAGGATGCCATATTTGTTTAATAGGCGGGAGTCAAAAGTTTCACGTTCCATATTCAACCAATAGTTTTTTTGAGTCAGCATGGCTCCATATTCGGGTGAATTTGGATTTAGCGGAGTTTCAAGAATTTGTTTTACTATCATGCGGGCACGTTCTTTATCTACAGTTCCTGTTTTGGGATCTGCGAATAATTGATGCATAGCCGGTGTCATGTTGTCTCCTAATAAAACGTCATATAATTCTTCACTGCTAACAGTTAGACCAAGTTCCTCATATTCCTTGCTCATGAGTTTCTCCATAATCATTTGCTGCCAAATGTTGTTGCGGAGCATTGTCTGCTGGTCTTCGTTCAATGCTGTAATACCATTCATTGCCTTCAGCATCTCTTCTTGCTGGATAACTTTGTTTTGGTAATCAGTAATAGATACTCCCTCGCCTGCGATTTCGCCGACTTGATTGCGTTCACTATTAAACATGCTAGAACCTGAGCTTAAAGCGTCACCAACGATAAAAGCTACTAAGGCCAGACCAATTACAATGCTGACTAAAAGTCCGCCACGGTCTCTGATTGTCTGTAATGCTGCCATTTATAAATAATTTGATGTTTTTTACAAATATCTCTTTCCGAGGGTACGAAGATAGATAAAAGTGCGTTGTTGTGCAAATAATTAAATTGATTATTCACTGATTTATTTATCTGTTTTCTTGCTCGATGTAGATTTTTTTGTTTTTGTTTTTGTTGTTGTCTTTGTTTTTGCAGTTGTCAAAGTCTTTTTATTGGAAGATTTTGAATTTTTATCACCTTCTTTTTCAATAATTTCCATGCATTTTTCCATGGTTAGTTCTTCCGTGTTTAGCGTTTTGGGAATCTTATAGTTAGCTTTGTTATATGTAATATAAGGTCCGAATCGTCCGTTCAATACCTTCACTCCATTATCAAATTCGTGTATCAGTTTATTACGGTCGCTTTCTCTTTTCTCTTCTATGCGTGCTATTGCGGTCTCCAATGTAATGGTTCCTGGGTCATCTATACCTTTTTTGAGGGAAACAAATACGTTGTTGTGCTTTATATATGGCCCGAATCGTCCAATTCCGATGCTGACATCCTTGTCTTCGTATTGTCCTATTTTGCGTGGAAATTTGAATAATGCAAGGGCTTCTTCCAAGGTGATTGTTTCCATTAGCTGACCTTTTAACAAGCCTGCATATCTGACATTTTCACCTTCTCCTATTTGCGCCATCGGACCAAATCTGCCGATACGTACACTTACTGTTTCGCCTGTTTCAGGTTCTGTTCCTAATATTCTTTGTCCGCTGTTGCGTTCTGAGTTCTTTAGCGTTGTTTCGACAGTTTCGTGGAATGGTGTATAGAATTCACCAATCATCTTTTGCCATTGTACAGAACCTTCTGCTACATGGTCTAATGCTTCCTCTGCTTCAGCAGTGAAATTATAGTCCATAATGGTTTTGAAGTGTTGTGAAAGGAAATCAGTAACCACCATGCCCATGTCTGATGGAAAGAGCTTCTTCTTTTCCGCTCCGAACGTCTTTTTCAGCTTTTTATTTTCGATGTTATTGTTGCGCAGTTCTATGATTTCGATACTTTTTTCCACTCCTTCACGAGATTCTCGAATAATGTATCCACGGTTTTGGATTGTGGTGATAGTGGGTGCATAGGTGGATGGTCGTCCAATGCCTAATGCCTCCATCTTTTTTACTAGACTTGCTTCAGTATATCGTGGTGGATGTTGTGTATATTGTTCTTGTGCTGTTATGTCTGTGTATGTTAAATGGTCACCTTTGCTTATAGGAGGCAGCAGGGCGCAATTCTCGTCCTCTGTTTCATCGTCGTGAGATTCCATGTACACTTTTAAAAAACCGTCGAATTTAATCACCTCTCCGGTGGCAGTGAATGGTATTTTGTGATTTGAGAGTTCAAGAACGATATTGGTTCTTTCCAATTCGGCATCTGCCATTTGTGAGGCCAATGTGCGTTTATATATGAGGTCATATAGTTGTTTTTCATTCCGATCGCCTTCAATTTCCTGCCGGTTCATATAGGTGGGGCGTATTGCCTCGTGTGCTTCCTGTGCTCCTTTGGTTTTAGTCGCATAGTTGCGTGGTTTGGAATATTTTTCTCCCAATGTTTCGCAAATGACAGCCTTTGCGGTACGGATTGCCAAATCCGAGAGGTTGACAGAGTCTGTACGCATATAGGTGATAAGTCCGTGTTCATATAATTTTTGAGCTACGGACATGGTTTGTGATACTGAGAAACTTAATTTGCGTGAGGCTTCTTGTTGAAGGGTCGATGTCGTGAATGGAGGAGCAGGCTTTCTAAGTGCAGGTTTTGTCTCTACACTTTTTATTGTAAATGTTGCATTTTTGCATGCTTCCAGATATTCCATAGTAACTTCACGTGTATCGAAGCGCTCTTGAGCCTCTGCACGCAATGTGGCATGATCTGTCGCAGCAAAATTGCCTGTCACTCGGTAAAACGGCTGTTCCTTGAAGTTGTTTATTTCTCTCTCTCTCTCTACAATCAGTTTTACTGCAACAGATTGTACACGTCCTGCTGATAATGATGGTTTTACTTTTTTCCACAACACCGGCGATACTTCAAACCCTACGAGCCTGTCTAATACGCGTCTGGCTTGTTGTGCATCGACTAAGTTTTTGTCAATGTTACGAGGATGCTGTATGGCATATAAAATAGCATCTTTTGTAATTTCATGAAAGACGATTCGTCTAGTGTTCTCCGTTTTCAGTTTTAAGACTTCAAAAAGATGCCAAGCAATGGCTTCTCCTTCGCGGTCTTCATCGGAAGCCAACCATACAATTTTCGCTTCTTTGGCTAGTGCCTTTAAATCCTTTACAACGACCTTTTTATCGGCAGATATTTCATACTTGGGTTGAAAATTATGCTCTATGTCAACACCTAAATCCTTTTTCTCCAAGTCGCGGATATGTCCATAACTTGATTTTACGATATAACCGTCACCTAAAAATTTCTCTATAGTTTTAGCTTTCGCAGGAGACTCTACTATTACCAGGTTTTCAATCATATATTATAATGCTCAGGCATATCATATGCCGAAGTTAATAGTTTAAAATCAAGGTGCAAACCTACGAAAAAAAGTTACAACTAAAAAACTTCGGGTAAAAAACCATCTAAAAGGGGTATTTTTAGGTATTTAATTTTTCTCTGTGGATTCTTTTATTTTGTCTGATGAAAAGAATTTCCTGTGAAATAAAATGAGCATTAGCACTCCAATGGTGATATATGAATCGGCCAAATTGAAGACTGGGCGGAAAAAAATAAAATCCTGTCCTCCCCAAATTGGGAGCCATGAAGGGAATTGTCCTTCAATGAGCGGAAAATAGAGCATATCGACCACCTTCCCATGCAGGAAAGAGGAGTATCCTCCGTCCGGAGGAAACAGGGTTGCCACTTGAAAATGGCTGTCGTCGAAAATCATTCCATAGAATAAACTGTCAATAATGTTGCCGATAGCTCCACAGAAAATGAGGGTAAAAGAACACAAAACCCCCGTTGGGGCTTTTTCTCGTATTAATTTCATGATATACCAACCGATAGCGCCAACTGCAGCAATTCGGAACAAACTGAGAATCATCTTGCCGATTTTCCCATCACTTAATTCCATTCCGAAAGCCATTCCGTTGTTTTCCACAAATAGGATTTTAAACCAATCTCCAAATACGGGAATGTCTTCTCCTATTATCATGTGGGTTTTAATCCAAATCTTTACAGCCTGATCAACAATAAGCAGTACGGCTGTGAATATTAACAATTTGTTGCGTAGAGTCATGAAATTGAATATTGAAAAGGAAAATTGGAAATGGACAACCATCTCCAATTTTCAGTGTTTTTGTTAGCTCTGGCCGTTTTCTTTGGCCTCAATGCTTAATGTGGCATGAGGTACGGCCCGTAGGCGTTCTTTAGAAATTAATTTGCCGGTAGCCCGACATATACCATAAGTTTTATTTTCAATGCGAACCAGAGCAGCTTCTAAGTGGGCAATGAATTTTGCCTGCCGTTGGGCCAGGCGGCCTGCCTCCTCTTTTGAAAGGACAGAAGCTCCTTCTTCGAGCACTTTAAACGTTGGGCTGGTGTCGGCGATATCATTACCGTCACTGCCGGAGAGCGAAGCCTTGAGGATTTCATAATCCTTGCGGGCTTTGTCGAGTTTCTCAAGAATCAATTCTTTAAATTCCTGCAACTCTTCATCGGAGTATCTAGTTTTTTCTGCCATAGCTTTAAAGTTTTGCCTAAAATTAATAACTTTTTTTCAATACACTGCAGTTTCTCTGAAATAATGTTGGCAAAATATTATAATTTTTCAATTTTGATGAATGTCCGTATTTCATCAATCTCAATATCTTTTGCCTTATCATCGCGATTATCAGTGAGTTCTATGCTTTCTGCCAATACCTGACTTGCAATGTATGCTTTAAAGTGTTCTACTGCTTCGTTTATCTCATCATGCCGACCGATTGCTAAGGTGATTTTGTCTGTGACATCAAAATCGCTCTCTTTCCTGAGATTTTGGATGCGATTTATGAGTTCACGGGCGATTCCCTCTTCTTTTAGTTCTTTAGTGACGTTTATATCCAATGCTACAGTCAGACGTCCTTCGTTAGCTACCAGCCAGCCCGGAATATCTTCAGAAAGTATTTCCACATCCTCAAGCGTCAGGGTGATGGTTTCATCGCCAATAGACAAGTTATATTTGCCATCCTTTTCCAGATTGAAAATATCACTTTGTTCCATTTTACCTACCAGTGCGGAAATTTGTTTCATGTATTTACCGTATTTGGGACCTAACGTTTTGAAGTTTGGTTTGATACGTTTTACAAGAACTCCGGTGGTATCAGTGATATATTCTATCTCTTTTACGTTTACTTCAGACAGGATGATGTTCTTGACTGCATCCAATTGAGGAATCATTTCATCATTCAGAATTGGAATAATCAACTTGCTCAGAGGTTGGCGTACGCGTAGTTGCACTTTGCGGCGTAATCCTAATACCATGGATGATATTTTCTGTGCCAATTCCATGCGTTCCTCTAAAGCTTTGTCAATAAGTGCTTCATCGGTTTTGGGGAATGTTGCAAGGTGTACACTGCCGCTATGACGCCCGGTAACGCTATTCAAATCATTGAACAGTTTCTCCATGTAGAATGGAGCGATGGGTGCCGATAGTATTGCGACGGTTTCCAGACAAGTGTATAGAGTCTGATAGGCAGAAATCTTGTCTAGTGAATATTCTCCACCCCAATATCTTTTACGTGACAGACGTACATACCAGTTGGATAAGTTTTCGATAACAAATTCTTGAATGGCACGCCCTGCACGAGTAGGCTCGTATTTTTCGTATGCTTCAGTAACCTCTTTCACCAAAGAATTCAATAATGAAAGAATCCAACGGTCGATTTCCGGACGTTCTGCAACTGGTATGTCAGCTTCTGCATAGCGGAAATTGTCTACATTGGCATACAATGCGAAAAATCCGTATGTATTATATAAGGTACCGAAGAATTTACGTTTGACTTCATCTACTCCGGCAACATCAAACTTCAGATTGTCCCATGGTTGTGAGTTGGTAATCATGTACCAGCGCAATGGGTCCGAACCATGCTCTGCGATGGTGGTGAATGGATCTACCGCATTGCCGAGGCGTTTGGACATTTTGTTACCCTTTGCATCCAAGACCAGACCATTGGAAATGATATTCTTGAATGCTACGGAATCAAATGCCATGGTAGCAATTGCATGCAGCGTGAAGAACCAACCGCGAGTCTGGTCAACACCCTCTGCAATGAAGTCTGCCGGGAAACGGAGATGCTGGTCGATATCATCCTTGTGTTCGAATGGATAGTGAAGTTGTGCATAAGGCATTGCGCCGGAGTCAAACCACACATCAATCAAATCCTTTTCTCGGAACATCTTCTGTCCGTTGGAAGATACAAGGATAATGTCATCCACATAAGGACGGTGTAAATCAATCTTTGCATAGTTGTCTTTTGAATTGTCTCCAACTACAAATCCTGCATAAGGATTCTTTGTCATGAACCCGGCTGCGATGGATTTTTCGATTTCCTCGATTAACTCGGCCACAGAACCGATACACTTCTGCTCTGTCCCGTCTTCGCTAATCCAGATTGGCAGAGGTGTTCCCCAATAACGGGAGCGTGATAGGTTCCAGTCTACCAGATTTTCAAGCCATTTGCCGAAACGACCTTCTCCTGTGCTGGTAGGCTTCCAGTTGATGGTGCGATTTAGCTCCATCATGCGTTCGCGTACAGCAGTCGTTTTTATAAACCAAGAATCCAATGGATAGTAGAGTACAGGTTTGTCTGTACGCCAACAGTGCGGATAGTTGTGTTCATGCTTCTCGACTTTAAATGCCTTGTTCTCCTTCTTCAGCATGACAGATAAGTCAATGTCCAGCGTCGGATCTTCGTCTGTCAGCGTCGGGTCGTAGGCATTCTTTACAAAGCGACCGGCATATTCACGGTATAATTCAACATTTACGTTGTTCTTTACAAATTCCGGATCGATTTCATCCAAAATAAACAGACGTCCGCGCTTGTCCACCATCGGTTGTTTGTTGCCATCTTTGTCAATCAGCAGCATTGGTGCAACTCCTGCAGCTTTGGCAACACGGTCATCATCAGCACCGAATGTAGGTGCAATGTGCACGATTCCTGTACCGTCTTCTGTGGTTACATAATCGCCTAAAATGACACGGAAAGCATCGCCTTCAGGACGCATCCAAGGCATCAGTTGTTCATAGCGGATACCTTCGAGTTCCGGTCCCTTGAATTCTGCGACTTTCTGATACGGAATCAGTTTGTCACCTTCTTTGTAGTCTTCCAATGCAATGTCTGCCGCTTTAGGGTTGAAGTAAGCTGCAAAACGGTCCTTCGCAAGAACGACTGTTATAGGAAGATAGGTGTATGGATTATATGTTTTTACAACATAATATGTGATGTTCGGACCGACAGCCAATGCCGTGTTGGATGGTAAAGTCCAGGGAGTTGTTGTCCAGGCAAGGAAATGTACCGTATCGCTATGCGCAAACAATTTTTCCGATTTTTCATCACGAACCACTTTGAATTGAGCTACGCAAGTTGTGTCTTTTACATCTCGATAGCATCCTGGTTGATTTAGCTCGTGTGTACTTAATCCAGTTCCGGCAGCCGGCGAATAAGGTTGAATTGTATATCCTTTGTAGAGGAAACCTTGGTCATACAGCTTCTTTAACAGATACCATAGCGTCTCAATATAACGGTTGTCGTATGTGATGTAAGGGTTGTGCATATCCACCCAATATCCCATCTGTTTCGTCAGGTCTTCCCACTCTTTTGTGAATTTCATGACATCGAGGCGGCATTCCTTATTGTATTCTGCCACACTGATACTTTTGCCGATGGCTTCTTTGGTGATACCCAACTTTTTCTCGACTCCCAATTCTACGGGCAGACCATGTGTGTCCCATCCGGCTTTACGCTCCACTAAAAATCCCTGAAGAGTCTTGTAACGGCAAATGACATCTTTAATGGTACGTGCCATAACATGGTGGATGCCGGGCATTCCGTTTGCCGAGGGGGGGCCTTCATAGAAGACAAACGAAGGATGACCTTCCCGCGTTTTCAAACTCATTTCGAAAGTATGGTTGTCTTCCCAAGTCTTCAGTACTTCTTTGTTTACTTGAGAGAGATTCAAACCTTTGTATTCAGGAAATTTCTCGTTCATTTATGTAGTTTTAAAATGGTTCTTAATGAATAGGATGCAAATATACTACTTTTTACTATTTAAATAAAATAGTGCCAGTTGTTTAATTTTCATCGGCTACGACAAAACGGGCAGTCAGGCGGCTACGCTGCTCTACCAGTATGTTTTTATGTGCCGTAAGTCTTGTTATAACATCTTCGTTGTAATGGCGGATGGTCAGCAGTCGTACATTTTTATTGTATAACACTTCGTATTCATCGTGCAACTCGTTGATGAAACTTTCGAAAATGGCTTCATTCAAATCGATGCAAAATGAGAAGGTGATAGCTGAGGTTTGCATAAGGTTCAAACGCAATCTGTATTTTGCTAAAATGGCAAAAATGCGGCTGAGTTTTTCTTCTGCAATAAATGAAAAATCACGAGGCGAGAGCGTCAGTAGCAGCTGATTCCCTTTGTCAATAAAGATAGGCGGAAGATTTAGACGTTCGTCCAGTTCGCGTATCACCGTTCCGTGGCTTTCCGGATAGAGGAATGAGCGCACATAAAGTGGAATACCTTTGTTCTGCAGGGGTTTGATAGTCTTGGGGTGGATAACTTTAGCTCCGCAGTTTGAAAGTTCGATTGCCTCCTTGTACGACATTTTGCTAATAATCTCCGTGTCCTTATAGAGCTTTGGGTCTGCATTCATAATCCCCGGTACATCCTTCCAGATGGTGACGGATTCTGCATCCAGTAAATTGGCCAGCAAGGCTGCTGTGTAGTCTGAGCCTTCTCGCCCTAAAGTTGTCGTCTGATTGGTTGTCGTCCCGGCAATGAACCCTTGGGTGATGTATATAAATGTGTCCTGAAATGAGAATGTTTTTCTGCACAATTGGGATGAAAGCTCTAAATTGACACAGGCATTCCGATAATTCTGATCGGTAATCAGGCATTTGCGGATATCAACGAACTTCGCTTTGCGTCCCTGTCTCTCCATATAGGCAGAAATAATGGTAGTGGAAAGCAATTCTCCAAAACAGATGATGCGGTCATATTCATAATCATACGATAATGAAGGGTCGCTGTCCAGAATATTCTGTAGTTCGCAATATAAATTATCGACCAGGTGGTTTATGTCGTCAGCAGCAGTGCCGAACAGGTCGTTGATGATGTTTTGATGAAAATCTTTGATGCGTTGTAAGGCTGATGCTGTATCTCCGGTCTTGTGAAAATATGCATTGCATAAAACCTCCAGTGCATCGGTCATCTTCCCCATAGCCGATACGACAATAATCAAATTCTCTTTTTGAGTGTTGATAATCTTGAACAGGTTTTTCACTCCATCTGCATCTTTTACAGATGCTCCGCCAAATTTATATACATTCATATTTACGAAATATTATAAACACTTTAATTTTAGGCCGCTAATTTATAATTAAATTGGATATTTTCAGTACAAATATAGGTCAAAACTATATCAAAGATAACGACTTGTTATATTTAAGATATAGATGTGTTATCTTTGATATGTCTTTGAGATATAAATAAGCAAAAGAGAGACGGGAGAAAAACGGGAGGATAGATGGAGAACACTAAATCTTCTGAAAACGTTTGTGTATTACAATTTCTCCTTTTATATTTGCATCTACTAATAAAAAGATTCTGATTTCATGAATAAAGTTACAACTTTAAATCAATTTATTATCGAGCAACAGGCGGGGGTACCTGAGGCGACCGGTGGCTTTTCTTGTTTGTTGCACCATGTGGGGATTGCTGCAAAAAAAATCAACCGGGAAGTAAATAAAGCCGGATTAGTAGATATCCTGGGGCGTGCAGGCTCTGAGAATGTGCAGGGCGAAGACCAGCAGAAGCTGGATGTATATGCCAACGAAACGTTTATTGCCGAATTG
>CAKVCR010000072.1 GCA_934725835.1 uncultured Odoribacter sp. | reverse complement strand
GCATTATTCCGTTACATGCAAAAGGGGATTTATGGAAGCATGGACAATTTTGAACCCGGTATAATGCGGATAAAAGAGTTGTTGGGGCATAATTTGCATGAGCTGATAAAAATTCCGGGCTTCAATGTAGAGCTTTGGTTGGGAATGTATGGGTATGAATTGTTAAAGCGAGTGCTTTGTCTTGTGCCGCATGAGGATTTGAAGCGTTTTAACAGTGATTTTTTGCGTCGGCATGCCTGGCGTAATTTCGGTTACGAGGAGTATTGTGAGGCATTTGAGGAAGTATTCGATTTTTCTCTGCTTGAGTTGACGCGGAATATATATGACCGTAGAGGTTTGCCTTCTTTTTATTTTCGTGATGTCCGTCTTCAGAAAGTTTATTCTGGCGGAGAGGAGACTGGCAGGATGTTCAGCGTGAAGGTCTGGAACAAGGGGAATCAGGATGGGGTATTGACATTGAGCGGTATAAAGTGGTATGATTATTATTATAACTTTCCTGCCGGAGCTAGCAAGGAAATCAGGATATATCTACCGAATCGATATGACAATACTTTTTCAATGAATGTTTTATGTGGACTAGCGTGGAATGAACCTTCCCAATTGTATTGGGAGTTTCCTGCCTGTGGTTCAGTAGAAGAGATAAGGGAGGGATTTTTTGATATAGACACGCTTGCATTTGCACCGGAAGAGGGAGTGTATATTGTGGATAACCTTGATGAAGGCTTTCATATACTGGAAAACAACCGTTGGGCAGGAAAATTGCGTAAGACGATAAGGAATCGTTCAGAAGGTTGGCATATAATCAGACATCAAAACAGTTATGGAGAACCTATTAATAGTTATATGGAAAAGTCTTCGTGTGCTGTACAAATAGATGTGGAGTGGGAAACGGATTTGGAGAAGTCCGGAACGTATGAACTATTTGTTTACAATAACCGGGAATGTGCAGAACAGATGGCATCTGTGTCCGATTTCCTTAGACGTGGTAAGGTATTCCCCGTGCAGCGCTACCGTTTTGTCCATGCCGATGGTGAGGAGGAGGTAGAGATATATCCTTTGCGGGAGAGTGAAGGCTGGGTCTCTTTGGGAGACTATTACTATGAAGTCGGTAAGGTAAAGATAACGCTGATAGGTAAGGGAGTGGATGAATACCAAGGACTTTGTGCTGATGCCGTGAAGTGGGTGAGGGTGCAATAGAGTAAGGAATATAGAGAGTAGGAATATGTGTGAGGAATTGAAATTAGAATTGTAATCATCATTATTTATATATACCTTTGCTCCTTAAATTAATGCACTTGTCTTATGTTTAAGAAGTATTGGAAGTTTCTTGTGATTTTTTGGTCGGTGGTGTTGGCAGGTATCATTGGAGTAGTAGTTTTCTTTTGGCTGATTTCGTCCGGGAAATTGGGCTTTATGCCTACATTTGAAGAATTGGAGAATCCCAATAATCGCTTTGCATCGGAGGTTTATTTTGCTGACCGTGCCTTTATGGGGCGGTATTTTGAGAAAGAGAATCGTAAATACACAGAATATCGAGAGATTCCCCGGTCTGTAATAGATGCGTTAATTGCTACGGAAGATGCACGTTTCTATGAGCATAGCGGGATAGATGTTAGAGGATTGTTCCGTGTGTTAAAGGGAGTGCTGAGTGGTAATACTTCATCGACAGGTGGTGGCAGTACGATTTCGCAACAGTTGGCGAAGATGTTGTTTCCTCGAGAACCGGATTTGAATGCCTTTGAATTGGCAATCCGTAAATTCAGAGAGTGGGTTATTGCTGTCAAGCTGGAAAAGAGCTATACGAAAGAGGAAATTCTCACCATGTATTTGAATAAATACGATTTCTTGAATCTGGCAGTAGGTATCAGTTCGGCAGCAGATATTTATTTTCAGGCATCTTTGGATTCATTGCGAGTGGAACAGGCTGCCATGTTGGTGGGAATGGCAAAGAATTCATCTTATTTTAATCCGGTGAGACGTCCGCAATTGACACTGGAACGGCGGAATGTGGTTCTGTCGCAAATGTATAAATATGACAAGTTGACAAAAGAGGAGATGGATTCGTTGAAACAGTTGCCTTTAGGATTGAATTTTAAGCGTGTAGACCATAAAGAGGGATGGGCAACCTATTTCCGTGAACATCTGCGTCTGTTTATGACGGCAAGTATGCCTGAAAAATCGCGTTATCATGATTTGGCGCAATATAGGGTGGATTCCATCGCTTGGGAAACCAATCCGTTATATGGATGGTGTAAGAAAAATGTGAAGGTTGATGGTACACACTATGATTTATATGCCGATGGATTGAAGATTTATACGACGTTGGATTCTCGGATGCAGCAGTATGCTGAGGAAGCAGTGCGAGAACATCTCTCTCAGGATTTGCAGCCTTTGTTTGACAAGGAAAGGGTGCATAAACGCAATTCGCCTTTTTCAAATGATATGACACCGGATCAAATCAATCAGGTGCTTACTCGTTCTATGAAGCAATCGGAGCGTTATCGTGTGGCGAAAAATGAGGGGCTGAAGGAGGCTGATATCCGTAAAATATTCAACCAAAAGGTGAATATGCAGGTGTTTACCTGGAATGGTTTGCGAGATACGCTGATGTCACCAATGGATTCCATCAAGCATTATAAAGCGTTTTTCCGTTCCGGTTTTATGGTGATGAATCCAAAAAACGGGCATATCAAGGCATATGTAGGAGGTCCGGATTACCGTTATTTTATGTATGACATGGTAAGTTCCGGGAAGCGTCAGGTAGGTTCTACCATCAAACCGATTCTTTACACACTGGCGATGCAGGAGGGACTGGGACCTTGTGACAAGGTGCCTAATATACCGCAGACGTTCCTTTTGCCTGACGGTAAATTATGGACAGCACGTGGAGGGTCGAAACGTCAGGGTGAAATGGTTACATTGAGATGGGGATTGGCAAATTCAGAAAACAATATATCGGGGTGGGTGTTGAAGCAATTTACACCTCATGCGGTGGCTCAGATGGCGCATAAAATGGGTATAACGAGTTTTATTGACCCTGTGCCTTCCATTTTTCTGGGGACGGCAGAGATTTCAGTCAGGGAGATGGTGGCTGCCTATTCGATTTTTGCCAATAAAGGAGTATATAATACGCCACTGCCGGTTTATAGGATAGAAGATAAATATGGCAATGTACTGGAGGAATTCCAGACCGACTCGAGAGAAGTGATTACGGAAAACACAGCATATTTGATGTGTAATCTGCTTGAAGGTGTCGTGCAAGGAGGTACCGGTGTCAGATTGAGGTATAAATATAAACTGACGAATCCGATGGGAGGAAAAACCGGTACGACACAAGCTGCCGATGGTTGGTTTATGGGCGTGACTCCGGAATTGGTGGGTGGTGTATGGGTTGGAGCGGAAGACCGTTCTATTCATTTCCAGAATCTGGCAAACGGTCAGGGAGCCAATATGGCATTGCCTATTTGGGCTAAATTCTTGCAGAAAGTTTATGCTGACCAGAAATTGGGGTTGAAGCAAAGTGCATTTGAGATGCCAGCCGGTATTACCAAGCGTTTGGATTGTGATGAGAACGACGATGACCAGAATGTGCAGGAAGAGGAAGAGTTTTTTTAAATTAAGAAATCATGGCTAAGACGAAGACAGTTTTTGTATGTCAGAATTGTGGAGCAAAAGAGACAAAGTGGACCGGACGCTGTAATGTTTGCGGAGAGTGGAACAGTTTTGTAGAAGAGGTAGATGTGCAGACAAAAGACAAAGGAAATGCTGTTATTGGCACACCTTCGTCTAAGGCTTTGAAATTGTCGGAGATAAAGATAAATGCAGATATCCGAATGGATACCGGTGATGGAGAATTGAACCGAGTGTTAGGAGGAGGTATGGTGCCGGGGTCGATGATTTTATTAGGAGGAGAACCCGGTATCGGGAAATCGACATTGGTTTTGAAATGTGCCTTGCACAGTCGTTGCGGCCGAGTGTTGTACGTGTCTGGAGAGGAGAGTATTTCGCAAATAAAAATGCGGGCGCAGCGTTTGGGTACGGACAATGATGATTGTCTGTTTTTGTCGGGCAATTCATTAGAGATGGTGTTGGTACATGCACAGGCATTACAGCCGGATTTACTGATTATCGATTCGATACAGACTTTGGCAACTGAGGCTATGGATTCCATTCCGGGAAGTCTGTCACAAATCAGGGAGTGTACGAATGCTTTGTTGCGTTTCAGCAAAGAGAATACGATTTCTACAATATTAATCGGGCATATTACGAAAGACGGTCAGTTGGCAGGTCCAAAGATTTTGGAGCACATGGTGGATACCGTCTTGCAGTTTGAAGGAGACCAGCAATACATGTATCGAATTCTACGTTCCATAAAAAACCGTTTTGGTTCTACGTCAGAAATCGGAATTTATGAGATGCTGCAGAGCGGTCTCAGACAGGTGAGCAACCCATCGGAACTATTGCTTTCGAACCATGCAGAGGAGTTGAGCGGAGTAGCTGTCTCAGCCACGATAGAGGGCGTACGACCGATTTTGTTGGAGGTGCAGGCATTGGTGTCCACTGCAGCCTATGGAGTGCCGCAACGGTCGGCTACGGGCTTTGATTCGCGACGTTTAAACATGCTGCTGGCAGTATTGGAAAAGAGAGTGGGGTTCCGGTTAGCTTCCAAGGATGTTTTTTTGAATATAGCGGGAGGAATCCGTGTCAGTGACCCTGCTTTGGATTTGGCTGTGGTGATGGCTATATTGTCCTCAAATATAGACTCGGCACTTCCCGGTGATACAGTCTTTGCCGGCGAGGTAGGACTTTCCGGTGAGATACGTGCGGTGAGTCGTATCGAACAGCGCATAGCAGAAGCAGGGAAATTGGGATTCAGACGAATATTTGTACCTCTCGGCAATAAGAAGGGATACACCCGTAAAAACGATTCGATAGAGGTGTGTTTTGTATCGAAAATAGCAGATTTATGCAAAAAAATATTATAACCAATCAAGTAGAAATTCATGTATAAGCAGGTTTTATTGATTCTTTTATATTGCTTGTCTTTTCCCGTTTATGCACAACAATATAAAGCAAATTGGGAACAGGTGGAAAAATTCGGCAAGATAGTTGATGATTTTAAAAATGATTTGACAATATATCCGCATTTTATCAATGATACAGATTGTTTTTGGTATAAAATACGCACCGGAGAAGGATTGGCATTCTATTGGGTAGATCCTGTCAAGAAAGTGCATAAGGAACTTTTTGATATGCCTGAACTATTGGCACAGATGGGTTTGTTGACAAATAAGGCTTATACATCAATTTCGCTGGAATATATAGGTTTGAAATTTTCCAAAGATGGTAAAAAGGTTTCATTTTTCCATGACGGTAACTATTTTGAATACAATCTACAGACAGGTAAATTGATTACAACTTCCAAACCTGAAAAAAGTAAAGAACCGACATATTCAGAGCATGTGATATCTCCAGATAGTTGTTATTATGTTTATGCTTACCGTCATAATTTATATTGCTATGGAAATAAAGCCAAGGGAATGGACACTACTGTTGTACAGTTGACGACTGATGGTGAGCGTTATTGCTCTTATGCAGCATATCCAAGTGGTTCTCCGGACGTAGAATCAGCACCTGCCGGCCGCTGGTTGAAAGATTCGAAAACTTTTTTGGTAGAGATGTGTGATGAGCGGGATGTGCAAAACATGTATTTGATTGATATGTTGAAAAATCCTCGTCCTAAATTGAAAGAATATCGTTATTGTAGTGTCGGAGATACTTCCATTAGCCAATGCTTCTTCAGATTAGCGAATGTTGAAACAAAAAAAGTGAAAGATTTACGGGCGGAGAAATGGAAAGATCAGAAATTGGAATTTTCTTATGATGATTCGAAAGAAGATTCAGAGATTTTCTTTTATCGTAGAAAACGGACTTGGAATGAGAAGGAACTGTGCGCTTATAACATACAGACAGGTGAACTTCGTATAGTCTTTAATGAAGTGGATAAACCTTATTTTGACTATGTAATGCCTCAGACATACTATCTGAATGATGCAGACGAGATTCTATATCGTTCAGAAAGAACAGGTTTTGGACATTTTTATCTATATGACGGCAAGACCGGCAAGCAAAAACGTGCTGTGACAAAAGGTGAATTTGTGACAGGCGAAATAATCCGCATGGATGCAACCAAGCGTGAAATGTATCTGTATGCTTATGGACGAGAGAAGGGAGTGGACCCTTACTATAAAATGGCTTATCGGGTCAACTTGGATAAGCCCGGTATAGAACTATTGACCCCGGAAAATGCAAGTCATACTGTTTATATATCACCTTCCGGCAAGTATATAATAGATTCATATTCTCGGGTGGATTTGCCGTCAGTAAACGTTGTCCGAAATCAGAACGGCAAAGAGATAATGAAATTAAAGAATCCTGATTTAAAACCGATTATAGAAAATGGATGGCGTTTCCCTGAGCGTTTTTGTGTAAAAGCAGCGGACGGAATAACGGATTTGTATGGAGTGATGTGGAAACCAATGGACTTTGACTCTACCCGTAAGTATCCTATTATTTCAGAGGTGTATCCGGGCCCGCAAGGAGAGAATGTTCCAACTACGTTTGCTTTAGAAGCCGGCAAGGCGACCAGATTGGCACAATTAGGTTTTATTGTCATTCAGGTGGGACATCGAGGAGGAACACCCTTGCGAGGGAAAGCCTATCATTGTTATGGTTATGGTAAATTACGCGATTATCCTTTAGCAGATGACCGGAGCGCCATTCAAGAATTGGCGAGACGTTATTCATTTATTGATGTAACCAAAGCAGGAATGTTTGGGCATTCAGGAGGTGGTTTTATGTCTGCAGCAGCCATTTGTTCTTCTGATTTTTATAAAGCTGCGGTTGCAACTTCCGGTAATCATGACAATCGAATCTATAATACTGATTGGATTGAGATGCATAATGGAGTGGAGGAAAAGATAGTTAAGAATAATTCAGCAGACAGTGTGTGTTTTAAGCCTTTAAAAATTCAGACAAATGTTGAGATAGCAAAGAATTGTCAAGGGCATCTGTTGCTTGTAACAGGTATGATGGATGACAATGTTCATCCTGCTCAGACATTCCGTATGGCGAGGGCATTGATGGACGCAGGAATCAATTTTGATATGATAGCATTGCCAATAAGCACGCATAGTCTGATGGGTTCTGAAAATGAATATTTTTTATTCAAGATGCGTAACCATTTTGCCAAATATTTATTGGATGACTTCTCCGGAGAAGATTTTATGAGATTTAAAAAGAAATAGTGGGAAATACAAAAAAAACTGTAATTTTGTTTGGCAGGTTACAATCAGTGGTATTTGCTTCAATCGATATTGCAGGATGAAATTTTCTATTGTTCAAGGTAAATATGAGTTTGAAGAGTTGTACATGACTTATTTTGAAAGTCTGTACCGTTTTGCGTACCATTATGTGATGTGCGAAGAGGCGAAGGATATTGTGCAGGATGTGTTTATTCAGTTTTATGAAAATGAGAACAAATTGCCGGAGGATACAAATGTTTTGGGTTATTTGCTGACAGCCACCCGCAATCGTTGTATGAATTTTCTGAGGCATCAAGATATTGTCGATAAGCATGAGGAGCGTCTGGTGGAAACAATTATCAGCTGGAATTCAGAATGTGCGGAGGAGCATGATGAGTTGAGTAAAGAGATTGAACGTTGCATGTCATTGCTTTCTACGCAGCAACAGCAGATTATTCGTTTGAAAAGTGAGGGTAAAGCGTATCGTGAAATAGCTGAAAAATTGAATATCAGTGAAGGTACGGTCAATACTCATGTAGCTCGGGCATATAAAATTTTTAGGGATAATTTCGGACAATCTTTAATGTTAGCCTATTTCCTTTCGCGATTTATATAGGAAACGACTTCCTGTGTATTTTTTTTGAAAAAAAATCTATATTCCGTGTATATGGAATCATTCCTTCGTGTGTTATTATGAAAACGATTGCGATGAAAAAGATAGATTGGCATATCATCAGGAAAGTATTTGATAAAACTGCAACAATTGCTGAGCATAAAGAATTTCAGCAGTGGTTGGAGGATTCTGATGTACATAGAGATTATGCAAAGCGTATAAAGGATTTTGACGGGACCTCGCCCAAGGTATCGGAAGAGGAATTGCAGCAGCTATATCGTTCGCTTACACTTTCAATTCAGCGGCGTAAGCGTTTGCGGATAATGAAATGGAGCAGTGTAGCTGCGATATTAATTCTTGCATTAGGCGGAAGTTGGTTGTTGTTTAATCAGAAATCAGAAACCAGTTTGCCGGTAGTTGTTGACGTGGCAAAGGTGGGAAAATATGATGATGTGGTTCGCATGACAACAGCAGACGGGAAGGTGTATAATTTGGAAAATAAAAGCGAACAGGTTGCTGAAGGAGAAAAGATATCGGATGTAGAAGGAATTGCGAAAATAATTGAACCTCAAGTGATTGATGTTCCAAGGGGAAAGACTTGGCAATTAACGTTGGCAGACGGTAGCCGTGTATTTGTGAATGCAAATTCACGTTTGGTATTCCCGGAGAATTTTGATGGTCAGAATGAGAGGCGTATCCATTTGGAATACGGAGAAGCTTATTTTGAAGTGGCCAAAGATGCTGATAAGCCATTTATTGTGTCTGTAGGAGAGACAGAAACCACGGTTTATGGAACTGAATTTAATGTGAATGGATATCAGCCGAATGCACCTAAAACAACGTTGATTAAGGGAAGTGTTGGAATGAAGATATCAGGCGATGCAAAAGAAATTCGGTTGAAGCCCGGGCAACAGGGGCAACTGGACGAGAATGGTGAATTGTTTGCTAAAGAGGTGGATTGGGAAACATTGATTGCCTGGAAAGAAAATATATTCTTTTTCCGCAATGCTTCGCTGGAAGAGATTGCTTCCAGACTGGCTGATTGGTATGGTGTGGAATTCCGGTTTCGCCGAGAATCTTTAAAGCGTGAAAGTTTTTATTGCCGTTTACCTCGTACATTGCCTATTGATAGTGTATTAGAAGCGTTGGAACGGGGACGGGCAGTACGCTTTATATGCGAAAATAACATTGTGACAGTGTATTAAAATCTAACTAACTAAATATTTTAAATTTATGCAGAAAGTAAAAGTTCTTGCGCGGAAATGTCTATGTGCATTTCTAGTTTCCCTATTTGCCGGATGGCTGACAGGAGAGTGGGTGCTGAAAGCTCAAAAAGCACCGGATTGTG
The DNA here is from genome assembly GCA_934725835.1 of uncultured Odoribacter sp. Taxonomy (GTDB): domain Bacteria; phylum Bacteroidota; class Bacteroidia; order Bacteroidales; family Marinifilaceae; genus Odoribacter. The sequence goes on along the minus strand of CAKVCR010000072.1, from coordinate 2,170 downwards.
CTTCGGCGCAAATGAATATGTTGAAAGAAGTAATAGAAGTAGAAGCTAAAAATCTTTCTTTTGAAGAATTTTTCAGTTTGATTAATAGCAAGCTGAGTTCTCCTCTATATATCTCATATAGGGTGGAAGATTTAAGTGTGATGAAAAAAGTGTCAATGGAAAAACGTCGGAGCAGTGTTGAAAATATATTGCGAGATGTATTGGACGATTATCAATTAACTTTCATGGCGAAAGGCAATATTGTGATGATTGATCGTAAAGAGATAGTGGAACAGCAGAAAAATCCATTGATTATCAAGGGTAAAGTATTGGAGGCAGAGAATGGAGAACCGATTATCGGTGCGACAGTCTTAATTAAGGGAACCACAATCGGTGCAGCAACCGATTTGGATGGTATGTTTACTATTCCTGCAGAAGTCGGCAGTACGTTAGTTGTTTCTTTTATTGGAAAAACACCACAAGAGGTGAAGGTTGAGTCGGATAAATTTTTGACAGTAAAATTGAAAAACGACCAGATTCAAATGGATGAAGTGGTTGTAACCGGTTATGCCAATATCAATAAAAATACTTTTACCGGTAATGTAAAAACAATCAAGAGTGATGAATTGATGAAAGTGTCGAGAACCAATGTGTTAAAGGCAATTTCAACATTCGATCCTTCTTTCCGTATTGCTGAGAATAATATTTTCGGTTCAGACCCGAATGCCTTGCCTGAAATCAACATTCGTGGTCATTCCAGTATCGGAACCATGCAGTTGGACAAAGACAAATTCTCTAAAGCCAACTTGGAAAAGAACCCCAACACCCCAACATTTATCATGGATGGTTTTGAAGTGGATATTCAGAAAGTGTATGATATGGATCCCAATCGTATTGAGAATATCACTATTTTGAAAGATGCTGCAGCAACAGCCATGTACGGTTCGCGTGCTGCGAATGGTGTTGTTGTGATTACGACAAAAGCTCCTAAAGCAGGTAAAGTGCGTGTATCTTACAATCTTACATCTACTTTGGAAGTCCCAGATTTAAGAGATTATAACTTGATGAATTCAAAAGAAAAGCTGGAAGCAGAAAGATTGTCTGGAATTTTTGATTCTAAGGTGTATGAAGATGCAGGTATGAATTCATATCATGGCGATCTATTGTATTGGAAGAAATATAATGCAGTATATGTTGAGGGAGTGGAAACCGATTGGATGGCTCTCCCTTTACGGAATGCATTTCAACATCGCCATTCTTTGAATGTTGAAAGCGGTAATGAGCATATCCGCTATAGTTTTGATTTGAGTTATACTGGCAACAACGGTGTGATGAAAGGTTCGGAACGTAATAATGTAGGTGCTGGTTTTACTGTATATATTACATTGGGAAATTTCCAATTTAATAATTCTGTGACTTATAATAACACAAATTCTAAAGAATCGCCCTATGGCAATTTCGGAGACTATACTCATCAGCTCCCTTACAATAAATACAAAGATGAAAAAGGTGTGTTATTGGAAAAATTAGAAAGTTGGGGAAATGGAGGGAATGTATATAATCCGATGTATGAAGCATTATTGGGTAGTTTTGATAAAGATAAAACGGATGAAATTGTAAATAATCTGCAGATTCGTTGGAATTTTGGTAAAGGTTTTATGGCACAAGCCGCAGTTGGGCTGCAAAAGAAATGGTCTGAAGATAGAAAATTTATAGATCCTAAATCACAAAAAGGTTCTCAGAAGTTATCTCATAATAATTTATTGGCAGGAGATTTATATACAATGGATGGTAATTCAAGCAGTTGGAATACTCGTCTAGGCTTAAGTTATAATGCTGCTTTAGGGCGTAATAATTTGAATTTTTCTTTGGTAGGGGAAATAAATCAGAGTACAAGATATTTAGTTTCAACTCATTATATTGGGTTTGCTGTAGGGACTTCAGCAGATATTAATTACGCATCACAAGTAAAAGGAAAACCTACTAAATCTGAGAACTTGTCACGCTATGCTGGGTTGAACGGTATTTTTAATTATAGTTATGACAATATTTATTTGGCTGACTTATCTATTCGTTATGAAGGTTCGTCCTTGTTTGGAAAAGAACAGCAGAGTACTCCTTATTGGTCAGGTGGTGTTGGATTGAATATTCATAATTATAATTTTTTGAAGGAATCAGCATTGATTAGTCG
>CAKVCR010000071.1 GCA_934725835.1 uncultured Odoribacter sp. | reverse complement strand
ATAAACTGTTTTACAAAATTATGTCCGGAATGCCAATCAAAATCAAATATACGTGACAGTTCGCTTTTGCCCACCATTGCCACCATTGAACCGGCATTCAAATCAAGTTCCCGACAAACAATTACGATAGTCAATACCACTGAAACCAGCATGAATACCGTCTGCAAAGCGTCAGTCCATACAATCGTCTTGATTCCGCCACGAAATGTATACACCCATACTAATCCGATAGTTATGAATACCGTTACTGCAAAGGGTATTCCCAACGAATCAAACAAAGCCAACTGTAATACCCCAACCACTAAAAACAAGCGGAACGAAGCTCCCACCAATTGAGATAGAATAAAGAAAAACGAACCTGTCAAGCGTGCACTTTCTCCAAAGCGTGTTCCTAACCACGAATAAATGGAAATCAAATTCAGACGATAAAACAGAGGCAATAAAAGGGTTGCTATTACAACGTATCCTATACAATTTCCCAATACTACAGGTAAATAGGTCCAGGCACTATTCCCCACTTCCCCTGGAATGGAAATAAAGGTCACTCCTGAAAGCGAAGCTCCAATCATGCCGAAAGCGACCAAATACCATGGAGAGGTTCTATTACCTGTAAAAAAAGTTTCACTATCAGCTTTTCGACTTGTAAAAAAACTGACAATTATCAATAGACCAAAATAAGCTAATAGTATTGTTGCAATTACTCCTGTTGTCATACAGCCCTTTTATAATTATTTATTTCACAAAGATAGTATAGTTCAGTCCGCAATTATCATGCTACTGCGAAATAATCTTAAATTCACACTATCTGCTAAATAACATCAACAAAATCCCTATCTTTGCCAACTAAGATTTTTTATTTTTATAAACTTTTTCGATAAATATATCCGAACAGTAGTAATACAAAGTAATACGATATGGAATATAACTTCAAGGAAATAGAGCAAAAATGGCAAAACTATTGGCGAGAAAACCAAACGTATAAAGTAGAGGTAGATGCCTCAAAACCCAAATTTTATGTTCTGGACATGTTCCCATACCCTTCCGGAGCCGGATTACACGTAGGACATCCGCTAGGATACATTGCCTCGGATATCTATTCCAGATATAAGCGCCTAAAGGGTTTCAACGTACTTCATCCTATGGGATACGATGCCTATGGATTGCCGGCAGAACAATATGCTATTCAGACAGGACAGCACCCTGCCATCACTACTGAAAAAAATATAGCCCGTTATCGCGAACAGTTGGATAAAATAGGTTTCTCTTACGATTGGAGTCGAGAGGTTCGCACCTGTAACCCTCAATATTACAAATGGACACAATGGGCTTTTATCCAAATGTTCAACCATTGGTTCAACAAGGATACCCAAAAAGCAGAAACTATAGAACAGTTGGTTGCGATTTTTGCAGTTGAAGGCAATGCTAATATCAACGCTGCTTGCTCTGAAACGCCTGTATTCTCTGCAGCGGAATGGAATTCCATGAGCGAACAGCAACAACAAAGTATATTGCTAAACTACCGTATTGCTTACTTGGCAGATACAATGGTTAATTGGTGTCCGCAATTAGGTACAGTATTGGCAAACGACGAAGTAAAAGACGGATTGTCTGTTCGTGGAGGTTATCCGGTAGTTCAGAAGAATATGCGCCAGTGGTCTCTACGCATCTCCGCTTATGCACAGCGTTTGCTTGATGGATTGGAAACTGTTGATTGGTCCGATTCACTGAAAGATATTCAGCGCAATTGGATTGGGCGCTCACAAGGAGCAGACGTCATTTTCAATGTAAAAGATTCTGATTTACAACTGAAAATTTTCACCACTCGCCCGGATACAATCTATGGTGTCAGTTTCATGGTATTGGCTCCGGAAAGTGAATATGTCAAACAACTTACCACTCCCGAGCAGGCAAAAGCGGTGGCTGAATACTTGGATTATGTTGCTAAACGAACAGAAAGGGAACGCCAGAGCGAAGTTAAAACTGTCACTGGTGTTTTTTCAGGTTCCTACGCTATAAATCCTTTCACTAACGAAGCGATACCTGTATGGATTAGTGAGTATGTATTGTCAGGCTATGGTACAGGAGCCATCATGGCAGTACCTGCCCATGATAGTCGGGACTATGCATTTGCCCGCAAATTTAATTTACCGATTATACCGGTAATAGACAATGGTCAACCGATTGATTTAAGCGAAAGTTCCTACGATGCCAAAGAAGGTAAAATGATTAACAGTGGTGCTATCAACGGAATGGACGTAAAAGATGCAATTCGTTCCATTGCGAACGAAGTTGAAAAACGGGGTATCGGGAAAAGTAAAGTCAACTATCGTCTACGCGATGCCATCTTCAGCCGTCAACGCTATTGGGGTGAGCCCTTCCCTGTATATTACAAAGAGGGCATGCCTTATATGATGGATGAATCCAAACTCCCATTAGAATTGCCGGAGATTGACAAATATCTGCCGACCGAAAGCGGAGAACCTCCATTGGGACGTGCCAAAAACTGGACCACAGATGAAGGTTATCCGATCGAGCTGAACACTATGCCGGGTTTCGCAGGCTCTTCTGCCTACTATCTGCGCTATATGGATCCTCGTAATGACCAAGCTCTTGTAGGAAAAGAAGCGAATCAATACTGGCGTAACGTCGATTTGTACCTTGGAGGAGCAGAACATGCTACCGGACACTTGATTTATTCCCGTTTCTGGAATATGTTCTTATACGATTTAGGTGTTGTATGCGAATCGGAACCCTTTAAAAAACTCATCAACCAAGGCATGATTCAAGGACGTTCCAATTTCGTATATCGCATTGTGGGTACCAACAAATACGTTTCTGCCGGCTTGAAAAAACAATATGAGACAACAGAAATACATGTTGATGTAAACATTGTACACAACGATATTCTGGATATCGAAGCCTTCAAACATTGGATGCCCGACTTCGCAAATGCTGAATTTATCCTAGAAGACGGCAAATATATCTGTGGTTGGGCAATTGAAAAAATGTCAAAATCAATGTTCAATGTTGTCAATCCGGACGATATTATCGCCCAATTCGGAGCTGACACATTACGCTTGTATGAAATGTTCCTGGGACCGCTTGAAGCTCACAAACCTTGGGATACGCAAGGTATTGACGGAGTTTATAAATTCCTGCGTAAATTCTGGCGTCTATATTTGCAGGGAGAAAACTTTGCTGTCAGTGAAGAGACTCCTACAAAAGAAGAATTGAAAGTGTTACACAAGACATTGAAGAAGATTGAATTTGATATCGAAAACTTCTCTTTCAACACTTCAATTCCGGCCTTCATGATTTGTGTTAACGAATTAGGCTCTTTAAAATGCAACAAACGGGCAATTCTTGAACCGCTGACAATAGCTATTGCTCCTTATGCTCCGCACATTGCTGAGGAAATATGGCATTTGTTAGGGCACACAACCAGTATCACCATTGCGACATTCCCGCAATGGGAAGAAAAATACCTCACCGAAGACAACTTCGAATATCCGGTATCTTTCAATGGTAAAGTGCGTTTCAAGCTTTCTATGCCACTCACTGCAACCAATGCCGAAATAGAAACGGCAGTCAAAACTTCACCTGATGCAGCCAAATGGTTGGATGGTAAAGAGATTCGTAAAATGATAATTGTTCCTAAGAAAATCATCAACGTGGTTATTTAATAAAAAACGGCTTTAAAGCCGTTTTTTATTTTTTAAGGCAGTTGGTACTACAAACAATACACAAAAACTACCTATACATCCAAGCACCAACAATATTATACGAGAATGAGTATGTTCAAAAAAACAAAATGCAGAAACCGATATCATCGTCCACATACATATTAAAGAAATCACTTTGGATAATATACTGACTCCCTCCTGCGATTCATAACGACGAATATATTTCCCCAAGCAAGAACGGTGCAATCGATCATGCATACTCTTGGAACTTTTATAGAACAACCAAGAGCTCAACAATAGAAAAGGAGTAGTAGGCAATCCGGGAACAAAGATTCCTATAATTCCCAATGCAATGGAAATTAAGCCGATAGCTATATATAATATTTTTTTCATCGTCCGAAAATCAATTTTACAGCCTCCTCATATTGAGATATACGATTGGATTTCTTTATCATCTTCAACAATTTTCGATTTGTTGAAGGCAAAAAGTATTCCCAAAATGATTTCATCTTATTCAGTAATTGCGTTTCTCCTTGCAAAGTCCCGGCATAGGCGGTAAACAGCTCCTGATGAAAATCGGCCACAACCTCCTTACATTTTTTTGCATCTCCGGTTTCCTGTTGTTTGAATTGGGAGGCTAACCATGGATTGGCAAGCAATCCTCGTCCTGCTGCAATACCTTTTAGTGCAGGGAAAATTTGCAATATGCGGTTTATGTCATCGACTGTCAAAATATCCCCATTATACAACAGAGGATGTTTTACCGATTCATAAAATGCGGCAAAAGCATCAAGATGAACAGGACCTTTATACTGCTGTTTGCCGGTACGGGCATGCAATGTAATATGTTCCAGAGGGCAACCATTAATGATGTCAACCAGAGCCAGACACTCCTGTTCGTTCTCCCAGCCCAATCGCATTTTCAAAGAAAAGAGCATTGATGGGAACTTCTCCATGGTTCGCAACAGTTCTTCCACCAATCCGGGATAAGGCAGCATTCCTGCTCCCTTCTTTTTGCCTGCAATTAAAGGGAACGGACATCCCAAATTCACGTCTGCCCGGTGATACCCCCGCTCACATAACATCTCTGTCAACCGACAAAACTCATCGTGCGTCCCGGGTAAAATCTGAGGAATAAGTTGCGGTACGCTATTCAATCCCGGGTCAATGTCCCGCACGTCCCGTCGGCGGAAATCTCCTTTCTCAATACGGATAAATGGAGTGTAATAGGCATCTATACCTCCGAAATGCCTCTCAAAGGCATTTCGAAAAATATGGTCTGAATACCCCTGTAAAGGGGCAAAATGGAACTCATATATCTGTTTTTCCATTTGCAATCTACTTAATAGTTTCCCATTTTTTTATATCAGAAGCTGCCTCCAGGCGGTTTTCTAGAGAGTCCGGTAATTGCGAAAAGAAATCAAGACCGGTAAACACTTCTACGGAATCAACCGAGACAACGTAATCTACAATTGGTCTTTTGCTTTGCTCGTTAGGTAGGATAAAGCCTATCATCTCTCTCCTGGAAGGTGAATAAACCACTTTATAGTAATATCCCGGCACAGTCACGCCGTTTGCTCCTATTTCACCCTTGAAATCCTTAAAAACTGGCCCGGTAACAACCCAGATAGTTTCTCGGATTCCCCATGCACGAACTTGTTCTTCAAGCTTTTTCCAGATTCCACGGTTAAAACTCGGTTCTTGGGGCGACATATTCGACATAAAAAATGTCTCGCTCATCGCTTCCGGCGATAAAGTCATATCTCCTGCAGGACACAAATGTCCTTTATCATAACCGCTCGACTTATAATCTTCAGGCACGGCACTGCCGGTTTCTACCGCAGGGTCTTCCCTGAAATCATTCGTTCTCGAAGCTTTTTCTCTTCCTTTTCCCAGACAGGGTGTGTAGTACACCCACAGCGCTTGCTCGTGCTCCTCGCTATATCCCAATATATAACATTGGTGACGTACGACTTCACCGCCTCCCAATGGCAGGCAGTCTGCCATATTCACCTCTTCTGCCGGTGATTCACCGTCGGTCTGGAATCTTATATGATTAAAATAATAGTAGCCCACTCCCCAAAACAGAGCGGCTACTATTACACAGAGAAATATTTTAAAACCAATCCTGTATCTTCTTTTTCTCCTTCCCATTATACTTCAAGAGCTTTCTTTATTGTCATGTCATCCATATAATAAATGGGGAAAAAACCGTCATCATCCAACACATGCCTGCCGATGAATGCCTTGATGGTTGTATCCAATATCGTCCGAGATGTTCGAATGCCTTTAGCATCCCGTTTCACCCCATGACGTGCGACATAATCAGCCATTTCGTCTACTAAGTCAAAGCGTTCCAAATATTTGAGCAGTTGCTTATAATTCTTGATATCTTTCATTTCCGGACGATGTTTGTCCATGAACTCAAATGTATATTCATAAAGTAGCTGTCTCTTACGGGTCACTTCCACAAGATACTCCGAATATCCGCTGGTGTCGTTCGGGACAAAAACATCAGGCATTACGCCGCCGCCGCCATATACCGTGCGACCGCCGATTGTCTTGAACTTTAAGTTCTCATCAAAATGGATACTGTCCTTCTGCAAGAACTCTCCGTGTATAATCCGCTCGTAGATATCGCTGTAATACTTTTCTTTCCCTTGGTCGTAAGGCTTTTGGATAGAACGCCCGGAAGGAATATAATAACGTGCAACCGTCAATCGCAACGCTGAGCCGTCTGGTAATATCCGTTGTTCCTGCACCAATCCTTTGCCAAATGAACGTCTTCCGACTATCGAACCCCGATCATTATCTTGAATAGCTCCCGCAAAAATCTCACTGGCAGATGCGCTGAAGTCATTAATCAACACGCTTAACGGCAATTCTTTATATCGTCCCCGACCGTTGGAATTGTAATCCATCCGAGGTGCAGCCTTCCCTTGTGTGTACAGAATCAGTCTGCCTTCCGGTAAAAATTCATTAATCATCTGTATTGCCACTGGCAAAATACCTCCCTCATTATCACGCAAATCAACAATCACCCGCTTCATTCCTTGTGCTGACAGTTTTTCCAACGACTGCATAAATTCGTTATAAGTGTTCATGCCGAAGGTGTTCACCTTCACCAAACCGGTCGTATCATCCACCATATAGGCTACAGCCACGCTTTTGATAGGGATATTTCCTCTCACGACCTGCTTTGTAATGGGCTTGTTTTCTCCTCTGCGTGCCAATGTCAACGTTACCTCCGTACCGACTTCCCCTCTCATCAGTTTCATGATAGCATCCGTATCCATATTGCGTCCGGCCACCAACGAGTCGTCCACCCGCACAATTCGGTCTCCATCCAATAAGCCGGCCTTTTCTGCAGGTCCTCCGGGTACTACCTTCACCACAGTCACCGTATCCAGATATTTGTAGAACTGTACTCCGATACCTCCGAAATTCCCTACCATTTCCTCGTTCACCCTTTGCATATCCTTTGCCGGGATATACACTGTATGCGGATCCAAATCTTTCAAGATCTGTGGGATAGCTTCTTCTTCTATCTTATGGATATCCACCGTGTCGACATATGAATAGTTGACCATATTCAGGATGAGGTCCAACTTTCCCCCTTGCATAGGAGTCATGGCATTCTTGCCTGTCGGAATTTGAACTTTCTGCCGGCTCATTGCTGCGTTAATCAACATCCCCAATACAATGGCAACAGATATTATCACAGGGAAAAGGATGGCTCTGAATTTATTATTATACATACCTTCTACTTTTGTTCTATTTCTATAAAATCTACTTTTACTCCGGCTTTTTCCAGTAATTCAATTCCGTCACTGCAACGATACAATTCAGAATAAACCACCCGTCTGATACCCGATTGAATAATCAATTTGGCACATTCGATACATGGCGAAGCAGTTACATACAACGTGGCGCCGTCACTGCTATTGCTTGATTTCGCCACTTTTGTAATCGCATTTGCCTCTGCATGCAAAACATAGGGCTTGGTGCGTTCCTGTTCATCTTCGCAAATATTCTCAAAACCGGAAGGTGTCCCGTTATATCCATCGGAAATAATCGATTTGTCCTTCACAATCAACGCACCCACCTGCCGGCGTTTGCAATATGAATTTTCTGCCCAAATTCGTGCCATACGCAGATAACGTATGTCCAATAGCCTTTGTTTTGCTGAATCCTCCATGATCTGTCAGTATTTGTACTGTTTTCTATTTTTTTCTGCCGCCGATATAATCTACCATTTCACGGAAATGTACCTTTCGTTCTTCCGGAACATCCACTTTATCCAAGGCTTCGCGGCTTTTGTCCATATAGGTGTCTATTTTAGCCATCACCACCTCCTTGATACCGGTGCGGTTGTAAATTTCCGTCACGGCTTTAATCTTCTCTTGCGGATCAAATTCTTTCTTGGCAATCCACTCTTGCAGCATGGCCTTATCCTCCGGACTTGCCAATTCCAGTGCCTTGATTAGCATGTAGGTCTTCTTGTTGCTCAGAATATCGCCGCCGATTTTCTTACCGAACTCTGCCACATCTCCATACACATCCAGATAATCATCCTGCAATTGGAACACCAATCCCAGATAACCTCCAAAATCATACAACGCATTGTATTCATGCTCGGGTGCGCCGGCCACTAAAGCGCCATGTCGGATACTGCCTGCAATCAGTACAGAAGTCTTCAGATAAATCATATCGATATACTCCTGTTCCGTCACATCATCGCGAGTCTCAAACTCCATATCATACTGCTGTCCTTTGCAAACATCCATTGCCACCTGATTGAATCCGTCAATGGCCCGACGCAAATACTCGTCATCTACGGTTTCAATCATTCTGTAAGCGGTAATGGCTGCTGCATCGCCACTCAGGATTGCCACATTGCTATTCCATTTCTTATGCACCGTCTGACGTCCGCGCCGCAGCTCGGCATCATCCATCACGTCGTCGTGCAACAGCGTATAATTATGAAAAATCTCAATGCCTATCACTGATTTCAAGATTTTCTCCACATCGTCCCGATAAAGATTGTAGGCGAGTAAAGCCAACACCGGACGCAGCCTTTTGCCGCCGTCCTCCATAATGTATTTGATAGGTTCGAACAAAGAAACAGGTTCCTCTACATACTCCTGTTTGTCTAATTCTGCCTTGATGCAGTTGCGTAACTCTTCAATTGTATACATAGCTTCTTTTGTTAATTATGCAAGGTGCTAAATTAACAAAAGAAGCGTAAAAACAGAACTATACGCTCTATTTTAATAAATAATTACTATTTGCAGTTTTCAAGAATCCGGCGTGCCACTTCGGCTGTCACATCTCCGTCTTCGCCGAAGCCCACTTTCCGCTCCGTAAAGCGGCGTTCGATTTCAAGAATGGTGTCATCTCCGATTTGGGCATCGCCTAAACGGGTCGGTAATCCCAGGCTACGGAAGAAAGCTTCCGTCTTTTCAATTGTCCGGTCTGCACGTTCTTCATCCGAACCTTCACAGACTCCCCACACCCGTTCGCCGAGCTGAACCAGCTTCGCCATTTTCTTCTGTTTCAGCGTACGCCATAGTCCCGGCAGTACAATCGCCAATGTCGCACCATGAGTCAGTCCGTGTAATGCGGTGAGTTCATGACCAATCATGTGGGTAGCCCAATCTTCGCACACGCCCATGGCAATAAAATGATTCAAACCCATGGTGGCGCATAGCATAAAATCAGCCATCTTATCGTAATCCTCCTGATTCTCCATAATCGACGGAGCTATCTCTACCAACGACTGGACAACACCTTCTGCCCAACGGTCCATCAGTCTTGATTGTCCCGGACGGGTCATATATTGCTCCATAACGTGTACAAACGTATCGGCGATACCGCATGCCACCTGCCATTTCGGCAAGGTAAAAGTCACCGTGGGATCGAGAATCGAAAACACCGGATTGAAAGAATGGAATGCAAATTTCTCGGCGGTCTCCTTCCTTGAAATCACGGCGCCATTGTTCATCTCCGAGCCTGTAGCCGGAATTGTCAACACCGTAGCCAGTGGCACGGCATTCTTGACGGCTCCTTTCAACACCAGATCCCACGCATCACCATCGTACAGCAATCCTGCGGCAATCAATTTCGTTCCGTCGATAACACTTCCTCCTCCTACTGCCAACAGAAAATCCACCTTTCTTTCCTTTCCCAATTTGATAGCTTCGCGCAGTGTCTCCACCTTCGGATTTGATTCAATGCCCCAAAACTCAACAAGGTCAAAACCTTTTAACGCATCTTTCACCTGGTCGTATACACCATTTTTTTTCACACTTCCGCCTCCGAAAGTTACCATCACTCGTTTCCCTGCCGGAATCTCTTTTGCCAACTGAGCAATCATCCCTTTCCCAAAAATCAGTTTGGTAGGATTCTGAAAAATAAAGTTCTCCATAACTTGTATTTTATAGTTTCCTACAAAAATACGAAAACCCTCCCAAATCTCATTGTATTTGTTGGTGAATTTGTGATATCAGCCAGACAGAGGTCTAATTGTTAGTTGGTCCATCCGGTATTACTGCGGTCACGTTGCTTCGAACCGGACGAATAGGAACTCCTCGGTAACGATACATCCTATAAGAACTAGTTGGTTTTTCTATTTTCATTATTTGTGCAGAAGAACAAACATCAGATAATCCCTTTCCCCAAAAATAAGCATGTCTCTTGTTAGCTAACCAAGATCCTTCCATAAAACCGGCTTTAGGCACAAAGATTGAATTTCCATTGCGACCGGTAATCTTGAAACCATCCACACCGTTTTGGGTTATTTCCTTAAAAGTGCAATATTTTTGAAGTTCTTCATAATCGTTCTGTGACGGTATTCTCCACGGAGCACCGAGAACAGCAGTGGCTGCATCATCGGCAGGTTCAAGATATTCCTTGTTATCACCTATAAAATTACCATCCCCGTCATACCAGATAGCACCATTGGCTTTTTCCAATGCTATATCAACTGAACCGTAAGCCTTCCTCTGATACTTTGTAATATAGTAAGGATAGAAGTCTTTCGGTTCGGTATTCTCCGGAAGAGTCAACCCCTCCTGTATCCATTTGTAGTTGTCCCACCGGAATTCCGTCTTGGGTACTGTCTCGCCCCAGGCATAATAGTCTCCGAATTCTTCCGGACTCTTGGCGCCAAGGTTGCAGGTTGCCCACAACGTACCGCTTGGTAGGGCGAGGTCTACATACGGGTCCGGATGAATGGCCGTCTTTAGCTCCTCAAGTTTTTGGATAATCTCATCGAGAGCCTCCTTTTCGCTCTGGATACCGTCCTTCACTGCCTGTACAAGATTGGCTATCTCTCCTTTGATGCCGTCGAAGACATCGTTATATCTAGGCAGGTTATTGATGGCTCTCTCGATGGCCTCCAGCTTGCTGCCGAGTTCCATGCTCTGACTCTTTATCGCTGCCTCGATTACCAGCAGTTTGGTATTCAGGCTGTCGGTCATTGAAGAAAGCACTTTCTCGATGGCCTCCAACTTTTCCTTCTGGTTGCCGTTCATATTGTCGATAGCCTGCTTAAGCCTGTCGATAGCCTGCTCGTTCTTGAGCAATCCGTCGTTGATGGCCTTCACAACCTGGCTAAAGTCGTTGTTTACGTTCACATTCATCTGATAGTTGATCTCCGGCGCATCCTCCTGACAGGAGCCAAAGAACAACGAGGTCGCCAGCAACACCGCACCGGCAAAAAGGATTGATTTTAATGTTTTCATAATTCTGTTCTTTTTTGAGTTGTTATTTTTCCATTATGATGG
>CAKVCR010000070.1 GCA_934725835.1 uncultured Odoribacter sp. | reverse complement strand
CTACTATACTATGGAAAGAGATACAGTAATATTTGATTTAATCCAAAAAGAGAGAGAACGTCAGCAGGAAGGTATTGAATTGATTGCTTCAGAGAACTTTGTAAGCGATGAAGTGATGGAAGCCATGGGTTCCTGCCTCACCAATAAATATGCTGAAGGTTATCCCGGCGCACGTTATTACGGCGGTTGCCAGATTGTAGACCAGACGGAACAATTGGCCATCGACCGCGCCTGCAAACTGTTCGGAGCAGAGTATGCCAATGTGCAGCCACACTCAGGAGCACAGGCAAATGCAGCCGTATTCTTTGCATGCATGAAACCGGGCGACACATATCTGGGTCTTGACCTTGCACATGGCGGTCACCTTTCACACGGCTCACCCGTTAACCTGTCAGGAATCAACTATCACCCGATTGCATATCACGTGAAAGAAGATACCGGCTTGGTGGACTACGATGAAATGGAGGCATTGGCATTGGAGCACAAACCGAAAATGATTGTATCGGGAGCATCTGCATACTCTCGTGACTGGGATTTCAAACGCATGCGGGAAATTGCCGACAAAGTGGGCGCATTGTTGATGTACGACATGGCACACCCGGCAGGTCTGATTGCAAAAGGACTTTTGAACAATCCGTTTGAATATTGCCACATCGTGACTACAACAACCCACAAAACCCTGCGCGGACCGCGTGGAGGTATGATTTTGTTGCCGAAGGATTTCCAGAATCCATGGGGTCTGAAAACTCCGAAGGGCGAAATCAAGATGATGTCTCAGGTGCTGAATTTCGCAGTATTCCCAGGACAGCAGGGCGGACCGCTGGAACACGTGATTGCAGCCAAAGCAGTTGCTTTCGAAGAGGCATTGTCTGATTCTTATTTGGAATATGCAAAACAGATGCAGAAGAATGCCAAGGTTATGGCTCAGGCATTTATCGACAAAGGCTACAAGGTGGTTTCCGGAGGAACAGACAACCACTGTATGCTGATTGACCTGCGTACAAAATTCCCGGAACTGACAGGTAAGAAAGCTGAGAACACGTTGGTTAAAGCAGATATCACCATCAACAAGAACATGGTGCCGTTTGATACCCGTTCTCCGTTCCAGACTTCAGGAATCCGCGTAGGAACTCCTGCCATCACTACCCGTGGTCTGAAAGAAGAGGATATGAAGGTGATTGTCGATATGATTGACCGCATCCTTTCGAATCCGGATGACGCAGACACAATTGCAGCAGTGAAAAAAGAGGTAAATGCAATGATGCACAACCGCCCAATGTTTGCATGGTAAAAAATCATCCATATTGATAAAACCGGGAGGCTTCGAAAGAGCTTCCCGGTTTCGTTTAACCGCTATAATCACAAAACAGAACCATGAATTTTACACCTCCGGTAGAACTGGTCGTCTTCGACTTGGACGGAACATTACTGAATTCTATCGATGATTTGGCGACAAGCGCCAATCATGCACTGGCTCACTACGGTTACCCTCAACACGCCCTCAGCGAATATCCGTTTTTCGTGGGCAACGGTATTACCAAACTGATTGAACGTGCTCTGCCGACAGAAGCTCGCACAGATGAAATCATCGCCAAGGTGCGGGAAGAGTTTGTACTCTATTATCAAGCGCATAAAACAGATTATACCCGTGTCTACCCGGGAATTGCAGAATTGGTGGAAGCCCTGCATAGGACCGGATGTAAGCTGGCTGTTGCCTCCAACAAATACCACCGGGGGACGGTTGAATTGATTCACCACTATTTTGGCGAGCAACTGTTTGACGTTGTTTTGGGACAGCGGGAAGATATTCCGGCCAAGCCTGACCCAAGCATTGTATACGAGATTTTAGAGAAGACCGGTGTCTCACCTGAGCATACGCTATATGTCGGAGATTCAGGCGTGGACATGCAGACTGCCGCAAATTGCGGCATTACGTCCATCGGTGTAAGCTGGGGATTCAGACCGATGGAAGAATTAAAACAAAACGATGCCTGCTACATTGCCGATGAAGCCGCAGACATCGCCAAAATTGCGGGGATAAGCTTGTAAGCCTATCCCGTAATTACTTCGGCACCCGTTTCTGTTATCAAAACGGTGTATTCCCATTGGGCTGACGGCATACCGTCGTCTGTCAGGACCGTCCAATCATCATCGGCATCAATATATACTTTACGAGAGCCCATATTAATCATCGGCTCGATTGTGAAAACCATCCCCGGAACCAAAAGCATTCCTCTGCCCCTCCGTCCAACATGGCTGACAAAAGGATCTTCATGGAAACGCAAGCCGACTCCGTGACCACCATATTCACGAACAACAGAAAAACCGTTTGCCTCGGCATGTTCCTGAACAGCGGCACCAATGTCTCCCAAAAATCTCCAAGGACGTGCAGCTTCGAAACCACGCAACAGACATTCACGAGCAGTCTCCACCAAACGGCGGCACTCATCACTCACATTGCCTATCATGAACATACGGGAAGCATCCGAATAATATCCTCCCAAAATTGTAGACACGTCCACGTTTACGATATCCCCTTCGCATAACACTACTTTTTCGGAAGGAATACCATGACAAACTTCCTCGTTTACCGATGTACAGACACTTTTGGGAAAACCTTCGTAGTTCAAGGGAGCAGGAATCGCACCATGAGATACGGTGTAGTCGTACACCATTTTATCTATTTCGGCAGTTGTCATTCCTGCGCATATACGTGAAGCCACATAGTCTAAAACACCTGTATTGACTTCTGCACTTTTACGGATGCCTTCTATCTGTGCTTCCGTTTTTATCAATTTGCGAGGAGGCACATGACAACCTTTTGCCTTATACTCTTTAATCTTCTGCTCTATTGCAGCCCTTTTGGCAGCTTCCTCCGGAGAAAGCGGCTCTTTCATTCTAAACAAATGCATCACTTATCTATATTTACGATACACAAAATTATTAATATTCAGTGCAATCACAAAGTATTTATGATATTTTCGTAAGATACCATTTCAACGTGAATACAGCTGATAAAAATGCCAGAATATCAGAAATCGGCATACTCCACCATACACCATATATGTTCCAGTCGGCGATATGAGGAAGCGTATAAAGAAGAGGCAACAAGAACAATAGCTGACGCGCCAATGACAACAGAATTGAAATCTGTGCTTTACCTATCGACTGAAAAAAATTCGTAATGACTACCTGTGCCCCTACAAGAGGGAAACACAAAATCGCTATCCGCAACCCGATAGATGCCAAACTATTCAGATTGGCATCATCAGAAAACATCGCAACTATTTTTATCGGGAACAGTTCACTCAACAGCCAGCCCACAGTCATAATACCTACAGCCACTCCGATTACCCTACGTAGAGTCTGACGCACTCTATCAAAATGTTCTGCACCATAATTATACCCTACAATCGGCTGCATTCCCTGGGTCAATCCGATAATAATCATCAGAAAAAGGGTCGCAATCCGATTGACAATACCGTATGCACCTATTGCAAGGTCGCCTCCATAAGTCTTAAAACTATGATTGGCAACTATCACTATTGCAGCAGCACAAACGTTAATCAGAAACGGAGCCATCCCCACCGAAAATATGGCACCGACAATGCGTAGCCGCAAATGATAGAATCCCCTCCTGAAATGGATATAACTCGAGGTCCGCAAAAAATGGTTTAATATCCAAACCAACCCGCAGCTCTGCGATACCACCGTTGCTGTGGCTGCCCCCCGAATGCCCCAATTGAAATAAAAAATAAAAACCGGAGCTAAAATCAGATTCACTCCGACAGTCAATAATGACGATAACATAGCCTTCTTGGGATAGCCGGTTGCACGCATCACATTATTCAACCCTATAAAAAGAAAGGATACTACATTACCCATCAATATCACTTCCATGAAATCGCGTGCATACGGCAAAGTGTCATTACTTGCACCAAAGAATACGAGAATTTCGTCTAAAAAGCAATGTGTCAATCCACCAAAACAGACTCCTGCAATGATACATAAAATAAGTACATTATGCAGCACTTCCGTTGCTTGACTATCGTCTTTCCTACCTAAATAAATAGAACTGATAGCTGCACCTCCCACTCCAATGAGAGTACAGAATGCAATTACCAGATTCATCAACGGGAAGGTCAGTGCCAAACCGGAGATTGCCAAAGGACCTATACCGTGACCTATAAAAATACTGTCAATAATATTATACAACGAAGTGACTGTCATCGCTATAATGGCAGGGATGGAATATTGCAACAACAATTTACCAATTGGTGCGGTTTCCAATGTATGCGGACTCTTGCTTGCTACCATAAATCATTTTGTCGGTGTCTTCCCAATACGACTCAAAGGGAGACCACGAATATACATAAATTTCACCATCCTTGTTCCCTTCTATCCCTAAAAAAGAGCGAGTAGCGAACATCGGTGTTTTGTGCTATTGCTTACCATATCAACGCCACTGCTTCCGCAGACTGCGTGCATTCCCTATTTTTATGAGATGTCTGTCCTTTGGATATAGGTGTAACAGGAAATATTCTTACCAATGTATATAAAATGCACAAAAATAATATCAAATTATTGTATCTTTGGCTTCTAAAATATGGTGAAGAATACTTTATGAGATTTGACGAATTAGATTTAGAAGATGAGATATTAGACGGTATTGATGCGATGAACTTCCAGGAAATGACTCCTGTTCAAGAACAAACAATACCCATTATCCTAGAAGGGAAAGACATTATCGGTTGTGCACAAACAGGTACAGGAAAAACAGCAGCCTACACACTTCCTCTTCTCAACAGACTGGTTTGTGAAGGCAATCCCGATAATGAAATTCGCTCTGTCATTATGGTTCCTACTCGTGAACTAGCGCAACAGATTGATATGCAGTTTGAGGGATTTTCCTATTTTCTGCCTATTTCTACCACCGTGGTCTATGGAGGTGGAGATGGAGCCGGGTGGGATCAACAGAAGAAAGGATTGCTTATGGGGTCTGATGTTGTCATTGCTACTCCAGGACGCCTGCTATCCCACATAGCCAATAGCGGCATCGATCTCTCTCACGTCAAGTATTTTATTCTTGACGAAGCAGACCGCATGTTAGACATGGGATTTTTTGATGACATCATGCAGATAGTCAAACACATGCCACAAGAACGACAAACAATCATGTTTTCAGCGACCTTGCCTCCTAAGATTCGTCAGTTGGCCAAACAAATCCTACATAATCCGGCAGAAATCAATATTGCCATATCCAAGCCTAATGAAGCTATCGTACAATCGGCATACATATGCTACGAAACACAGAAAATGCCTATTATATTGGATTTGTTTACCAATAATCCCAATAAAAAAACCATCATTTTTTCATCTTCCAAACAGAAAGTGAAAGACTTGGCATATGCTTTAAAACGCCGGAAACTCAGTGTGGCAGCCATGCACTCGGATTTGGAGCAAGAACAACGGGAAGCCGTCATGCTGGATTTTAAAAACGGCAAAATCAATATATTGGTAGCAACAGACATTGTTGCCCGCGGTATTGACATTGATGACATCGCCTTAGTTGTCAACTTTGACGTACCTCATGATCCTGAAGACTACATCCACCGTATCGGCCGTACCGCACGCGCCAATGCAGACGGAGTTGCTATCACTTTTGTATCCGAAGCAGAGCAGGGAAAATTTCATAAAATAGAGGAGTTCATCGAAAAAGATATTTATAAAATACCCATACCTCCGGAACATGGAGAAGCACCTACTTACAACCCCAAAGCTTTTGAACGCCGTCCCCGCCATCGAAATAACAAACACAATAACAAAAAGCGTTATTTCAAACCTAAAAACAATAATACACCACATAATAACGAAGGAGGCATTTAATGCCTCCTTCTTATATTTGACGAGCTAATCAAAAGATTGAATTACCAATATCTGTTGTGAAACGCTCCAACGTTTCAACCCCTATCAAAGAATTGCCATGCTTATTCAATTCAGGACTCCACACCGCAATCGACAAATTATCCGGGATATAAGCAGCAATACCTCCACCGACACCACTCTTACCCGGTAATCCCGCCCGAAAAGCAAAATCACCGGATTCATCATAGAATCCACACGTCAACATCAGTGCTCCCAAGCGTTTTGCCTGACTACTGGTCAAAATTCTCTCTCCGTTTACAGGATTCAAGCCATGGTTGCACAAAAACTGAAAAGCACGAGACAAATCAATACAATTCATCGAAATAGCACATTGATTACAATATACATCCAACAAGGAGTCTACATCGTGCTCAATGTTACCAAAACTCTTCATAAAATATGCCAAAGCCATATTACGATCGGCTGTAGCACGCTCCGAACGCGCTATATCCTTGTCAAAATATATATCGTCATTTCCACACAGCCCTCTTACAAATTCCAATATTGCATCTTTCGGTCGAGGATACAGACTCATCAATCTGTCGGTAACCACAAGCGCACCTGCATTAATAAACGGATTTCTCGGTATTCCCTGTTCATTTTCCAGCTGCACCAAAGAATTAAACGGATTTCCTGAAGGCTCACGACCCACATACTTCCATATTTCGTCTCCCAAATGACGAGTCACCATTGCCATCGTAAACACTTTAGAAATACTTTGGATTGAAAAACGAACTTCTGCATCCCCCACCTGAAAAGATTGTCCATCTAAAGTGGTCAATGCAATACCATATTGCCGAGGATTGACCTTCGCTAAAGCCGGTATATAATCGGCAACCTTACCCCGTCCCCAAAAACTCTGCAACTCTTTATGTATATTCTCTATTACTGCCTTATAATCCATAGCAAGTTTAATAACGATAAGAGACAAAAATAATCACACAAAAAAAAGGACTTTATTTCTAAAGTCCTTTTCGTGATCCAGCTGGGATTCGAACCCAGGACCCCAACATTAAAAGTGTTGTGCTCTACCGGCTGAGCTACTGAATCGTACTGCAACTCTCTCAATTGCGGTTGCAAAGATAGAGAGAATATTGTTCTCTGCAAATTTTTCGTCTGTTTTTTTTCAATTATTTTCATCGAGAAAAATCAGGGAATCCACTTGTTCCAATCTGCTTCTTAATGCAGGCATATCCTTTTGACGAATAGCAAGCAACATTTCACATGCCATTTCGAAATTCCTTTCCAAAACATCCGGAGCCACCTCTTTCACAATTTTCATAACATCGTTCATTGCAAGATAACTGAATTGTATCCGAATCTGTTCATCTACCGTCTTTTCTATAATTTCAGCATTGGCAATGGCATCTGCAGCTGCTTCCCGATATGCATTAATCAATCCTGACACACCTAATTTAATCCCTCCAAAATATCGAATCACTACTATTAGAATATTCGTCAAATCATTTGACTGAATTTGTCCCAATATAGGTTTTCCTGCCGTAGAAGAGGGTTCTCCATCATCATTTGCCCGAAAATGAGTCTTGGCGGCACCCAGCCGCCAAGCATAACAATGATGCCGAGCATCATAATATTTTTCTTTCAAACGGGAAACAATTTCACGAATTTCATCTTCAGTCACCACCGGATAAGCCAAACTTATAAACCGGCTTCCCTTCTCCTTATATATACCCTCTGAAGGAGCTTCTATAGTTTTATATACATCTATTTCCACTATACTAATTTCCGCTGTATTTCCTCTACTTGCAATTTGAAATTACGGTCTGTCTCCATCAGGTCGGTCACTGCCTTACATGCATACAATACCGTTGCGTGATCTTTTTTTCCGATTTGACTTCCTATGAATGCAAGCGATTTATTGGTGAAATTCTTGGATAAAAACATCGCCAATTGACGAGCTTGAACCACTTCGCGCTTTCGAGTTTTAGTCTGTAACAAATCAAGAGAAATATTATAATGCTCACATACAACCTGCTGTATTTTATCGACAGTCAGTTCTTCTGTTTGTTTCTTAACCATTTTCCCAAGAATATCTTTAGCGATATCCAAGGTTAAATCGCACTTGTTAAAGGTAGATTGCGCCAACAAAGAAATCAATACACCCTCCAACTCTCTAATATTATTATCAGCGAATTTACAAATGTAATTAATTATATCATCAGAAATATCTATACCGTCCTTGCGCGCTTTATTTACGATGATTTCCTTACGGGTATCAAAATCAGGAGATTTAATCTCTGCCGATAATCCCCAACGGAAACGAGACAGGAGACGCTCCTCCATACCCTCTAGTTCTGCAGGAGACTTATCACAAGTTAAAATCAATTGTTTGCCGGACTGGTGTAAATGGTTGAATATATGGAAAAAAGTGCGCTGAGTTCCTTCCTTACCGGCTAATTCCTGTATATCGTCCAATATCAAAACATCTATCAACTGATAAAAATGCAGGAAGTTATTCAATTCATTTCTACGCACAGCTTCCGTAAATTGTGTCTGAAACAAATTTGTAGGTACGTACAATACCACCTTATTCGGATAATTTCTTTTGGCTTCCCAACCAATCGCTTGTGCCAAATGAGTTTTTCCCAGACCGGAACCACCATAAATCAACAATGGATTGAAAGCTGTCTCTCCCGGACGTTGCGCAATTGCGTATCCGGCAGAACGAGCCAAACGATTACAAGGACCTTCGATGTAACTGGCCATCGTATAAGAGGGATTCAAATTAGAATCTATCTGCAAATGACTGGGTGCTGCAGATTGGAAAGGGTTCTTTAGCTCTGTATCATATATGACATTCGTAGCAGGTTTGTTGGAAGGAGCAGATATTATAGTACGAGTCAAGGGCTTCTTCTGTTTTTGCTCTTGCACAACAATCACAGAATATTCCAGTTTAGCCTGAGGTCCCACAACAGTACGCAATGCATTACTCAAAATATCAATATATTCCCCTTCAAGCTTCTCATAGACATAAGCTGTCGGCACCTGAATCGTCAGCACATCATCTTTATATTTCAGTGCACGTATCGGTTCAAAAAACGCTCTAAACTGTCCTAACGCAACTTTGTCTTGTATTAAAGACAAACACTCATTCCAAATCTTTACACACTCTTTTTCCATTGTACTTTATCAGTCGGATTCTTTTACCATATGATTCTTCCCAATCCATTTTGTGTACAAAATTCAGAAAAAAATAATTCAGAAAAAAATCCATTTACGCTTGTTTATATTTAAAAAAGATTTCCCACTATCAATCAGCACATTAAAAACAACAATATTGATAATCAATACATTACACTACACAAACAAGCATATTTTTATTGCAAATTCCTATCTCTTAAATCTTAATTTCATTGTATAATGTCACTACAAAAACATCCTTAAACCACTCAAAACAAAGGATTAGATAGCAGTTAAACTTTCGTAAGTTTATCTCATCAACAGAATAATTATGTAAAATATTTGCGTGAGATTTGCACTCTTATTTAGAATAATTCTAAAATTAATTTTAGTCTATTTTAACAATATATGCATCCTTAAAAATCTCTTCTACGTTTTCCAAATCTTTTTTTGCGTGCTTAAATTCGCCATAAGTATGAATCAAATAAAGGTAAGTTCCATTTCGACGAATTTGTTTTAAATCAGGATACTTTAGATACAACTCATTATTCAGAGGCAACGGTTTATCACTTTCTGCAATTACAATACCATAATGATGAGTTTCTACCGGCTTGCCACCCCCCATACTAAACATTGACAAATTGATAAAACGCTTGGGATTCTGCCGAAATTCAATCAGCAGTTTATTCAGATTTTCGCTAAGCTGGGTCACATTGGTATAAAGCGCATCATCACACACCATTCCTCCTAACGTTCCTTGTCCATGATTGATTGCTTTCATAATGGAATCCGCTTGTGCCAACACTCCATTTAAAGAACGAATCGTGTGATTTAAATTAACGGCCCTCAACGAATCACTTATGGACACAATATTATCCATACCTTTATTGATATCTTCATTATTAGCCTTTAAATTTCCGGTAATACTACTTACATCCTCCAATATTTGCGAAATGCGTTTTGATTCCTTTGCCAGCATATCATTCAATGTTCCGGACGCTTCCTCTACATTATCCAACGTTCGACTGACACTGTGCAGTGAACCTCTGATGTTATCATGAGAGCCATCACTAAAAATCTCCTGCAAAGTAATCAAGACAGTATCCAACGATACCATAACATTTTCAGCTTTCTTCTTTAAAGGTTCCAGCTGCTCATTCAGCTGCTCCATCAATCCAAGAGCAAGCTGACTTTTTAAGGTATCTCCATTCACGGCATATTTCATCGCATCTCCAGGTATAAGATTAATGGCTTTGGAACCCATCAAATCTGCACTTTGAATTGCAGCCACGGAATTGGAAGGAATCTGCAAATTCTTACCGACAGTGAACTCCACCAACACCTTATCAAAACGATCCCCCACAAACTTAATAGAGTTTACCTGTCCCACACTATACCCACGGTATATTACACTGTTGGACACCTTCAGACCATCCACCCGATCATAAATACCATAAAACACATTATTATTATCAAACAATGCTTTTGCCTTCAAGAAATTAATTCCCCAAATCAAAATTACTACAGCAGCGATAGCTGTCAATGCCAATTTTACTTCACGTTTAATGTACATCATATCGTTACTCTTATTTACCTTCCAATTTCCGAGCCTCAGCCACAGAAATAATTTCATCATTATATATAGCAATCACAAAACAATCCTTGACAATTTTCCTCACCTCCCCCAAGCTCTTCTTTACGACATCCAAATCATCCGATGCCTTCACATAATACCGATAACGCCCCTTGGAATACAATTCATTCACTTTCATTCCACGACATATACTCGCACAGTCCTTCATACGACCGGCAGAAGATGCGACTTGAATAGCATACAACGGTCGCTTGGAAGCCGATTTAATATCTCCAACAGCACGAGATTCTGTTGTCCCCGCATTACTACTGACAGCCTCTTTATTCTGTAATTTCAAAGAGCCCATGGTTTTAGCCTCCAGTTTATTTTTATAATTCTGAAAGCCTTTAAAAATAGAACGGGCAATCTTATCTTGGCCGACTGCCGACATCATAAAACGCTCATCATCAAGATTTGTTATATACCCTATTTCCACTAAAGCAGCCGGCATCGCCACATCCTTCAATACCCATAGGGGGGCCTGCCGCACTTCACGATTCACCTGTTTTGTAGTTTTCACCAACTCGCTCTGAATCATAGTTGCCAAATTAACACTATTTTCCAGATGCAAGTTCCTAATCATATTGAAGAGAATATAAGACTCGACTCTTGCCGGATCGAATCCGGCATATTTAGCAGAATAGTCATCCTCATAGTGAATTACGGAGTTTTCCTGCATGGCAACCTTCAAATTATGTTCAGAGCTATTGGTTCCCAACACAAAAGTTTCAACCCCCTTAATATTTTTGTTGCTAGGTTTCTTTTTTACATCCAAGGCATTGGCATGAATCGAAATAAATAAATCTGCCTTATTTTTGTTGGCAATACGAGTACGGTCACGCAACTCCACAAATACATCCT
>CAKVCR010000069.1 GCA_934725835.1 uncultured Odoribacter sp. | reverse complement strand
CTAATACTCAGACTGTTGTTTGTGGGAGTGTTTTATTGGATGATGTTACTTATTGTAATAGTTTAATTTTGAGGGGAATTGACAGCAGTTATCAATTAAAGCCATCTTCTGATGGTAGATTTCATGTTGTAATACCGAGTAGTAGTCCCTATTTTTATTTAGAAGGGATGTGGCAACGCGAGGATGGATCGAGGTATGTACTAAATACTCCTGTTTACTTGTTAGAAAAAGATTCGTTGTCGATAAGAATATTTAGCAGAGACAGCAATAGGGTGGATATTGATACTGAAAATAAGATTAACCGTGTTATTCAAAATTTCAGGGAATGCCATGAAAAACAGATGTCAGAATTGTGGAATAACGCTCCTCATCCAGACAAGCTTGTGGACTGGACGATGGAGTATTGTCAACGAATAGACCAGATTTTTAAGAAGCAAAAAGTTAGCGTAGAGGTCGCAGAATATTTGGAAACATGGAAAGGTTTAGAGTATATTAATCTTTTGAAAGGATTACAATATCTTTATCCTAGTTGTGATTCTTATTGTTTCCCTCAAAAATTAATAGATCAGACTCCTGATATTGCGCAGATTTTAGATAAGGATTATTGGAAGGTGTTTCCCAATAGTAGTTTAAATATTTTTCTATATTTACAAGACCAGGTGAAGGGACCAGAGGAACAATTAGCTCTATTAAAAGCTCGTTTTCATAATCCATCAATACAGAAAGAAATAACCCAGACCATTGTTTCTCGTTTTTTAAAGAGAACTCCTTATTCGGCTGAAAATGTGGTGCGTTTGGAGAAATTATGTGAGGGGTTGCAGGATAAAGAAGAAATTTTAGCACAATATCAAAAACGAGCTTTTACCCAGCCTGGTTCAGTAATACCTGCGGTTACTTTTGTTGACATAAACGGAAAACAGCGGCAATTATCAGACTTTAAAGGTAAATATATATATATAGATCTTTGGGCATCTTGGTGTGGACCTTGTTGTCAAGAAGTTCCTTATATACAGAAATTGAAAAGTGAATTAAACAATAAGCAAGTTGTATTTGTTTGTATATCATTGGATAAAAATCAGTCGAAATGGAAAGAAAAGATAGAACAATTAAATATGACTGGTAATCAATGGCTGGATTGTAATGGTGAGTTTGCGAAAATAATGAATATAAGTAGAATTCCTCATTTTTTGCTGTTCGATAAAGAAGGAAAGTTGCTTGAATATCGTTCACAGGCACCTTCGCATCCAACCTTAAAAAATAAACTGGAGCAGTTGCATTAGAGGATATTATAAAAAAGATTTTGAGATATTCCGTTTGAATTCAGGGTTTAATTTAATATTGTATATTATGAAAAAAATGTTATTATTATTGCTATTGCCTGTAATTGGTTTTATTGCAATAGCTTGTTCTGATTCTAGTGATGACACAGTAAATATAACGAGTCTTATCCTTAGTTCTGATCGCACCTATATTTTGGCTGATGGCAACGAAATGATAAATTTAACAGTAAAGGATAACGAGGGAAATGATTTGACTTCTCAATGCGTCCTGAAGGCTAATGATGAGGAATTACCCGATAATACCTTTAAGACGCTAAAAGCCGGCCCTTATAAAATTGTAGCTATATTTAAAGGAATACGGTCAAATACTTTAGATGTAATAGCAATGTCAGAAAATGTAAAGATGAAAATTGCATCTGACAAAGAGAGCGTTTTTGCTGATGGTGGGGATTTTGTTTGCCTTTATCTGGTTGATGAACAGGGAAGTAAATATACGAATGTTGATTTTTTTGCTGACGGAAAACCTTTGAATGACTCTTATTTTAGTACAACTATTGTTGGTGAGCATTATATTACTGCTAAATGGAATGGAATAGATGTTGACGGAGAATTTTTAATCACTGCAAATCCTGCTACTGATGCTGTTTATGAACCACGTATGTTGCTTGAAAGTATTACAGGAACAGATTGTCCTTATTGTGCAGCAACGATAACGATGTTAACAG
This sequence comes from uncultured Odoribacter sp., assembly GCA_934725835.1. Classification (GTDB taxonomy): domain Bacteria; phylum Bacteroidota; class Bacteroidia; order Bacteroidales; family Marinifilaceae; genus Odoribacter. The sequence continues at coordinate 9,676 of CAKVCR010000069.1, read as the reverse complement.
ATAATAAAGATGGATTAGTTCATAATTATTCTCAACTTGTGTTGATAGAAATACATGGTGCAGGTTCGCGAATGTGGGAAAAATATGATGAGCGTACACAATCCATGGTAAATGATTTTATCTCTTACTATGAGGCAAGTAGTACTCCATCAGTATATTTTGATCGTGTGAAAGAAAGGATGTCTCTTCCAAAGATAGGTAAAGATGGAGTATTGTCAGCGGTAAAATCTAAAGCAGATGTTGGCATTGCTATAAAAAATACAATTTCAAAAGATAAAAAGAGTGTAAACGTTTCTGCAATTGCGGCTACTAAGAAGGCTTTTAGCGGTAAGATTATTGCCGCTTTAGTTGAAGATGGTATTTATATGAATCACGTAAATTTGGGACGAACGGAGTGGTTTCACACTATGCGCGATTATCAGCCGTCATTTGAGGGAGGAAAAGCAGTTCCATTTACACCGGGTAAGTTGCAGCAAGCAGAATTTACTTTTAATTTTGGCAATGCTGTGCGTGAGCAATGTTCGGTTGTTGTCTTTGTTGTAAATGAGAATGGTCTAGTTGAAAATGTACGGGAGATACCTGTAAATACTAGTATTGGTTATTAATCACGAAATAGTAAAAGAATGAAATGTTTTATCATTTTTGTCGTGATATTTTTACCTGTTGTGTTTTCCTGGGATTTATATGCCCAGGAAAAGCAGCGGGATTTGGGGACGTTGAGTGGAAGTTTGGAAACCAATTGGGGCGTTTATTTTAAGGATGATAAATTAGGCGTGAAGAAATTGGAAAACAGGTATGGCACAAATACTTATTTGACATTGGGATATGCTATTAAGAACTTTCGATTTGGTTTAGAGTATGATATATATAAGCCTCCTATGGTTGGATTTTCACCGGAATGGGAGGGGAGTAAATTGATGAGAGGGTTTGCCGTTTGGTCAAAAAGAATGTTGGAGGTACGAGCAGGAACGGTCTATGAGCAATTTGGCAGCGGTTTGATTTTTCGTACTTATGAAGATCGCTCATTGGGATTCAACAATGCAATGATGGGAGGAAATGTGAGATGGCGTCCGTGTGATTGGGTTACATTGAAGGTCGTGGCTGGAGTCCCTCAAAAATTTCAAAAATATGCTCCGACTCAGGTGTATGGTGTTGACGGAGAATTGGAATTAGGGCATTTGTTGTCATCTGATAATGATATGTTTTTAGCTTTAGGGGGATCATGGGTAATGCGTAATGATAGAAGTGATGATTGTTATCTTGAAGCGGAACGGAAAATTAACAACTATGCTGGGCGTTTGGATTGGAGAAAAGGAATTTTTTCTTTAGGAGGAGAATATGTCTCAAAAAGCAATTCATTATTCTGGACTGTTGATAGAAGAGTAAGTATGGGTAAAGGGCGAATGGTATTAATGCATTTAGGTATTGATGCTCCAGGTGTGGGTTGTTCAGTAGAGTTTCGTGCTTTTGAGAATGGAGATTTAAGGATTGATGATAATTTGGATGCAGAAAGTGTCAGTTTGAATTATGTTCCGGCTTTGACTTTGTCTCATAAATATTCATTATTGTCTTTGTTCCCACATAAAGTGGAGATGGCTGGAGAAACTGGAGGACAATTTAGTTTTTTCGGAAGATTGCCTTTGTGTGGAGATGATAAAAATCCTTTGTTATTTTCGGTCAATGGTTCGATGTATCGAGAATTGGTGATGAAAGGAAATGGAGAGAGAGGTTATTTGTTCAAACAAAGGGGAGACTTGCTTTATAGTGAAATTGGTTTAGAATTGGAACGCAAGTGGTCTAAGTGTTTTAAAAGTAATTTGTTGTTTTACTACCAAAAGAAGGCTGAATTTAGTAAATACGGCTTTGGGAATATGAAAATGTCATCTAATGTGCTGGTTGCAGATATATTGTATAAAATAACCAAGAAAACATCATTGCGTATGGAATTGCAGCATGCTTGGAGTGATTCTAAGGATGATCAACGGTGGGCAATGGGGTTGCTTGAATTGGGTTTGGCTCCAATGTGGATGATTTATGTCAGTGATATGTGTAATTATAAGAGTTATGGCGAGTCGTTGCATTATTATCAAGCAGGATGTAGCTATAGCTGGCGTAGTTTGAGAGCATCTATAGATTATGGTCGTCATCGTGCGGGAATGCAATGCTCGGGGGGGGTGTGCCGTTATGTTCCGGCATACACCGGACTTTCAATTATGTTTTCAATTGTGATTTAGATTAAATTATTAATAGCCTGTTTGATATTTTGTAGATGTGTGAATAATTTGATGTGCGTAATATTTTCAGTATATAAAAAATTATTTATGAAGCACAAGAAATACTGATGACGGTACTTCGGCATCGTCATGCACAAAGATAAGACGTTTCTTTTTAGGATGTGGGGTATAATAACTTTAAATGATGAATAATATGAAAACTAGTATTTTGATTCTTTTGTTGAGTCTTTTTTGTTTTAAACAAACGTATTCGCAGAGTATTCCTAAAAATCTTGCATTGAAAAAACTGGATGGGAAAGAGGTGTTTTTCAATGATGCGGTCAAGGAAGGACCAGTGATTGTTTCATTTTGGGCAACATGGTGCAAGCCTTGCCAAAGCGAGTTGGAAGCGCTGAAAGATATTGAGGATATGTGGAAGGGTAAAGTGCGTATTATAGCGGTTTCTATTGATGATGCAAGAGCTATTGCCAAGGTAAAGTCGTTAGTTAAAGGTAAAAAGTGGCCGTTTGAAGTATTACTTGATACAAATAAAGAACTGTATAAGGCTTTTAATATTTCAGCAGTGCCGTATGTTATGATTATAAATGAAGGTAAGGTTGTGTGGAGTCATTCCGGTTATATGCCTGGGAATGAAACAGACGTGGTCGATAAAGCATTGGAATATGTGAAAAAGGATAAAAACTAACAAAGTTGGAGACTTAGACACTCGACTTAGACACTTAGACATTAAAAAAGTGTTATTGTCTAACAAGCAAAAGGATATTGTCAATTTCTGTTCTGTGCCACGAACCGGGATGTCAGAATGGGTGTGGCTTCATGATAGTGGTTTCAAATATCGACTTGATTTGATGGAATGTGAATATTTTGCGATATAATTTATATTTTTGTCATCGTTATTGTAAAATGTAGACTATGGCAAACTTTTTTAAGTCCCTTTTCTTTGGCGAGGGAGAAGAAACTGCAGAAGTGAAGGCGCAGAAAAATTTTGATGTACTGAAATATGATGGTATCAAGGCGTTGAAGATGGGGAGGACGGATTATGCTATCCGGTGCTTTAATGAGGCGTTAAAGATTCAGAAAGATGTGGAGGTGATGGAGCATTTGGTGACGGCTTATTCGAGGGAAGATAGGACGGAGGAGGCGGTAGAGATGGCCGGTCGTTTGCTGGAGGAAGAGCCGGATAATGTGGCGGTGATGTTGTTGCGTGCGAATCTTAATTATATGATTGAACGTTATGTTGACGTGATTGAGGATTGTGAACGAGCTGCAGAGTTGGATAACGCTGAGGTGAGGGCATATTATCTGGCAGGACGTGCTAAAAAGATGGCGGGCGATTACATCGGGGCGATTGTCAGTCTGTCGCAGGCAATTGCCGGAAAGGATGACTATGCGGCTGCATGGTTGCTGCGTGCTGAGGTGATGTTGGCCACGGGTAGCTATGCTGACGGGTTGCAGGATGCGGAAAAGGCTGTAGAGTTGATGCCGGAGGAGGAACAGGCTTATTTGGTGCGGGGGCAGTTGCGTGAAGCTCTGAAGAAATATGAGGAGGCAGAGCAGGATTATCGTTATGTGATAGAGTTGAATCCGTTCAATGAACAGGCTTATCTATTATTGGGCAGTCTTTTTATGGTGCGAGAGCAACCGGACGAGGCGATTGAGTTGTTTGATGAGGCGATTGAGTTGAAACCTGATTTTGCTCGTGCATACAGTGAACGGGGGCGTGCTCGTTTGATGAAAGGAGATAAGGATGGTTCGTTTGAGGATTTGAAAAAAGCCATGGAGTTGAATCCCCAAGGAGAGGAGGCTAAGAAAATTAGCGGCACTTATTCTAATTTTGAGGACATGTATAAAAATAGACCATTATGATGGAAGAGAGAATTAAACGGGCAGTCGAGTTGTTCCGTGCAGGATATAATTGTTCGCAGTCGGTGTGTGCGGCTTTTGCGGATATGTATGGTTATACAGAGGAGCAGGCTTTGCGGATGTCGGCTTCGTTTGGCGGAGGTATCGGACGTATGCGTATGACATGCGGAGCAGCTTGTGGTATGTTTGTGTTGGCAGGCTTGGAAACCGGTTGCGTGAAGGGAGATGATAAAGCAGGCAAGGAGGCAAATTATCGGGTGGTGCAGCAGTTGGCTGAGGAGTTTGCTAAGCGGAACGGCTCATTGATTTGTGCCGAGTTATTGGGCCTGGAAAAGAAAAAACACGATAATCCGGTGCCTGAAGAACGGACTGAAACGTATTATAAGAAGCGTCCGTGTATCAAGACCATTGAAGAGGCTGCCCGTATTTGGGTGGATTTTTTAGAACAACAACGAAATGGTTGCGCAGAAGGGAATGGTATGCATGAATTGTAAGCGATTTTTATTTTTGGAAATATTTTGTTGCTATTCCCTTGTGAAGAGCTGCTTTATTGTTGATGTAATTTACATATAATCAGCGATTTAATGTAACGTACCGAAAAGTATGTCGGAGAAAAATGGAAAACTTCGATATTCTTTTCGGTAATTTTATTTCTAAAAAGTTACCATTTTGTCTTTTGTATTATCTAAAAAGTTCTTACTTTTGTCATGGATTCGTTGTGAGAATTTGAGTCCGTCATTCCGGTGTCTGTTCGTTGTGAATAGGCTTAAAAGGGAATCAGGTGTGAGTCCTGAACAGTCCCGCTGCTGTAAACTCTGCATGAGAGGCTGAACATCAAAAAGATGCCACTGTCAATAGGATGGGAAGGTAGTTTTGCCTGGGGTGAGTCAGAAGACCTGCCGGATGACAATGTTTCGATGGCTTTCGAGGAAAGAGCCGGGACATGGATAAGGCTTGCCGTATCGTTTACTTTCCCTCTTTCCTTTGTGTTTGCTGTCGTTGCCTGACTGGTAATTGTATAATATAAATAGAACAAGCTATGATACAAACTGTTTTGAAAAGAGATGGTAGGGTTGTGGGGTTTAATGAAGAAAAAATTATTGCAGCGGTACGCCGTGCAATGTTGCATACCGACAAGGGGGAGGATATGGAACTGGCAAGAGAGATTGCTGACCGTATCGCTTGTCGTGGCCAAGAACAGATGAGTGTGGAGGAGATTCAGGATTGTGTGGAGCTGGAATTGATGAAGAGTCGGCGTAAGGATGTGGCGCAGGTGTATATTGCCTATCGGAATCAGCGAAGTATTGCGCGTAAGGCACGGACACGTGATATTTTTCTGGAAATCATAGAGACGAAGTCGAACGATGTGACTCGCGAGAATGCCAATATGAATGCGGATACTCCAGCCGGTATGATGATGAAGTTTGCCAGTGAGACGACAAAGCCTTTTGTGGATGATTATCTGTTGACAAATGAGGTGAAAGAGGCTGTAAGGCAGGGATATATACATATTCATGACAAGGATTATTATCCGACTAAAAGTCTGACCTGTGTGCAACATCCTTTGGATAAGATTCTGAAGAACGGTTTTTTTGCCGGGCATGGAGAGTCGAGACCTGCAAAACGGATTGAGACTGCCAGTATATTGGGGTGCATCTCGTTGGAAACAGCACAGAATGAGATGCATGGAGGACAGGCTATCCCGGCATTCGATTTCTATCTGGCGCCTTATGTGAGTTGCAGTTTTGTGGAGGTGGTGTTGGTGTTGGAAGTTTTGTTGGGATAGAATTTATGGCATTTGTATGATTTTCAGGTGAAGGACTATGTGAAGCGTGATTTGGAGGGACTGGAAGGAGACAAACGGGTGGCGCAGCATGCGGTGAACAGGACTGTGGGACGGGTGCATCAGGCGATGGAAGCTTTTATCCATAATATGAATACAATACATAGTCGAGGCGGTAATCAGGTCGTGTTTAGCTCTGTGAATTACGGTACGGATATTTCAGCAGAAGGTCGGTGCATTATCCGTGAAATGTTGTTGTCTACGTATCGGGGTGTAGGAGATGGGGTGACTGCAATTTTCCCCATACAAATCTGGAAGAAGAAAAGAGGGGTGAATTATTTGCCCGATGACCCGAATTATGATTTGTATGAGTTGGCCTGTAAGGTTTCTGCCCGTCGTTTTTTCCCTAATTTCATTAATTTGGATGCGACTTTTAACCGGCATGAATTATGGAAGGCAGATGATCCGCAGCGTTATCGTTATGAGACGGCTACGATGGGATGCCGTACACGGGTTTTTGAAAACCGGAATGGAGAGAAGACCTCTATTGGACGTGGTAATTTGTCTTTTTCGACAGTGAATATTGTGAGGATTGCAATTGAGTGTATGGGTATTGCAGATAAGGAGGAGCGTGTCGGTGCGTTTTTTAAGAAGTTGGATGAGGTGTTGGATCTGACGGCATTGCAGTTGCACAGACGCCTGGAGTTTCAGCAGACAGCTAAAGCTAAGCAGTTCCCTCTGTTGATGTCGGCTTTGTGGAACGGGTCGGAGAATCTCAAGCCGGAGGATACTATTGAGAGTGTGATTGAACAGGGCACATTGGGTATCGGTTTCATCGGTCTGGCAGAGTGTCTGGTGGCTTTGATCGGCAAACATCATGGTGAAGATGTTGCTGCTCAGGAATTGGGATTGCGTATTGTCACTTTTATGAGAGATAAGGCCAGCGGTTATGCAGAGCAGTATGGGCATAATTATAGTGTTCTGGCGACTCCGGCAGAGGGTTTGAGCGGGAAGTTTACCATTAGGGACAGGAAAAGTTTTGGTGTGATTCCTGGCGTGACCGACCGTGAGTATTATACGAATTCCAATCATGTGCCGGTGTATTATAAATGTAGTGCACGTCATAAAGCAGAGGTGGAGGCTCCGTATCATGATTTGACACGTGGCGGGCATATTTTTTATGTGGAAATCGATGGGGATGCAACGAAGAATCCGGCAGCTATCATGTCGGTCGTGGATATGATGGATTATTATAATATGGGATATTGTTCTGTGAATCATAATCGTAACCGTTGTATGGATTGCGGACATGAAGATGCAGTGGATGGTGAAGAGGTGTGTCCGGTTTGTGGTAGCCGGAATATTGATTGCTTGCAACGGATTACCGGATATTTGGTGGGAACCACTGAACGCTGGAACCGTGCAAAGCTAGCTGAGTTGAAAGATCGTGTGCGTCACAGTTAAAGTTTTGACGGTATGGATTTGATTTTAATGGATATTGTTGAAGATACGGTGGTGGATGGTCCGGGGTTTCGGACCACCATTTATGCCGCCGGATGTCGTCATCATTGCCAGGGATGTCATAATCCGCAATCCTGGAATCCGGCTAACGGATATCGAGTGAATGTGGAGCAGGTGGCGAAGCAGTTGTTGGCAGACCCTTTCTCTAATGTCACTTTCAGCGGTGGTGACCCTTTGGAGCAGGTGGAAGCATTTACTGAGTTGGCGAGGTTGATTAAGACGCAGAGCAAAAAGACGATTTGGTGTTATACCGGTTATCGGTTTGAGGACATTTGCCGGTCGCGTAGTATGTTGCAGATTTTGCCTTACATTGATGTGTTGGTGGATGGAAGATATGTGCAAAAACTGCGAAATACGGATTTGTTTTTTCGGGGAAGTAGCAATCAGCGGTTGGTCGACGTGGAAGCATCTTTGCTGTTAGGAAAAACTGTATTAGTGAATTACGAGCCATCTCCCGTTGCGGCAGTTTAGGCGTTTTTTGTATAAATATGCTTGCGGTTGTATGAATATGCAAAGTTGCCAAAGTATTGTGGATTGGTATTCAGTGTGTTGGGTGTTTTATTAAAATAATTTATGATTCGAAAATGCCGAAAAGTATTTGTACTTTTGTGACAGTTAAATAGTATTCATAAACCTAAATCTGTATCTATATGGGATTTGTTACAAAAGAAAAGTTTTTGTCGAAGGATTTTTTTATTACCTATGGTTGGCTTTTGGGCGGATGTTTTGTATTTGCTTTAGGAGCCGTGATGTTTGCTGAACCGTATGGTTTCGCTCCGGGTGGAACTTATGGTTTGTCTATGGTATTCCACCATTTGTGGGGATGGGAAACTGAAGTTACTGCTTTGTGTATGGATGTTCCTTTGTTGTTGTTGGGAATTTATTTCTTAGGTGGTATGTTTGGTGTAAAGACCGTTATCTGTACTGTTGCTATTCCGTTCTTTATGTTTGTGATTCACTATTTGTACGGATATGACGCTTTGTTGGAGCCGGGAATCACTGAGCGTACAATGTTAAGCGAACAGTTGTTGTCTGCAATCTTCGGCGGTATTGTATACGGTGTCGGTATCGGAATGATTTTCAAAGCTCGAGCTACTTCCGGCGGTTCAGATATCATCTCTATGATTTTGAATAAATATACTCATATTTCTTTGGGAACTTTGGTAATCATTGTTGATTGTACGATTACTTTGAGTACGGTGGTTGCATTTGGAGACTGGCGTTTACCGATGTATTCATGGATTATTGTATTCATTGAAGGTAAGGTGATAGACCTTGTTTTGGATGGTGCTGCTGTTCATAAGACTTTGATGATTGTTTCAGATAAAGTGGATCCGATTAAGAATGTTATTATTAATGAAATTAATCGCGGTGCTACTTTGTTGCCAGCTGTTGGAATGTATAAAGGTCAGAGTCGCAATATGATTTATACTATTCTTACGCGTCGTGAAATGATGGTTTTGCGTCATAAAATTGCAGAGATTGACCCGGAAGCTTTTATCAATGTGATTGATTCAAAAGAAATTTTAGGTCGTGGATTTAAGCCTTTGAAGGAGGAATAAAATTAGTTAAGAGATAAACAAATAGCCGGAAGTTTTCACTCCCGGCTATTTTTGTGCCCTATGTATTTTAGTACATATCGGTAATGTCCCAAACGAAGGCGCGAATACCGTTTTCTTTGTTTACTTCATCCAGTTTCTTGACATATTTAAGGATGAGAGGTACCATCTCTTCATCTACGACGGTGATGGTGGCGGAGTTCATTTCAGGCCATGTATGTGAACCCATACGGGGTTCTCCGTCTGTAGTCCCTGCGCCGTTTACTAACGGCCACTGGGTGAAACCTCGCACTTGGAGTTGGTCGAGCATATAGGCTACACGTTCGGTCAGTGCTTGGTTGTATGTGATAAATACTGCTTTTTTCATAGTTGGATTGAATTTGTCGATAGACTTAAAGTCTGGGAAAATCCCTGACTTTAAGTCTGTCTTTATTTAGTTTTCTTTTTTCTTGGGAAGGTCTCTTTCTGCATCGAAATCACTCATGAACCTAAACTGTTTGGCCAGGTCCTTCTTTTTGTTGCGGCTTCCGCTTTTGTCCATTGCTGCATATACGGCAGGTACGATAATCATGGTGATAATAGTTGAGAAAACCATACCACCGATCACGGCAATACCCATTGGTCGCCAAGTCTCTGAACCATCACCTGTGCTTATTGCCATCGGAACCATTCCAAGTATTGTGGTTAAAGAGGTCATCAATACCGGACGCAGACGA